>JABXHZ010000379.1 GCA_013373335.1 Cyclobacteriaceae bacterium
ACGTTCCTAAAGCTCGATTTGGATATAAATATGGAAATGCTGAACTGGTTGATGGATTGGTAAAAGATGGACTTTTTGAGGTCTACTATAAATTCCCAATGGGTAATTGTGCTGATAATACTGCACGAGAAATGAATATTACCCGAGAAGAACAGGATGCATACGCCATACAATCTTATCAGCGCGCAGCAGATGCTTGGGCAAAAGGATATTTCAAAGATGAAGTGGTCCCTGTAGAACTTAAAGGAAGAAAAGGGGAAACCATTTTGATCGATGAGGATGAGGAATACAAAAATGTGATGTTTGAAAAAATTCCTAGCCTCCGACCTGTATTTGAAAAAGAAGGGACTGTCACTGCTGCCAATGCCTCAACGATGAATGACGGGGCTTCCGCTCTTGTATTGGTAAGCAAAGAAAAAGCAGAAGAATTGGGATTAAAGCCTTTGGCAAAAATCAGAGGATTTGCAGATGCAGCCACTGACCCACTTTGGTTTACAACAGCACCGGCATTAGCCATTCCAAAAGCACTTGCCCATGCAGGTCTTAGTCCTGAGGATGTTGATTTCTATGAAATCAATGAAGCCTTCTCAGCGGTAGCTTTAGCAAACCAAAAAGAATTGAATTTGGATCCATCAAAGCTTAATGTTTATGGTGGAGCTGTTTCATTGGGACATCCACTCGGCGCATCTGGGGCGAGGATTATTTCTACCTTGAATTCTGTGCTCCATCAACAAGCAGGAAGTATAGGAGTAGCCGGAATCTGTAATGGTGGTGGAGGTGCCTCTGCCATGGTAATTGAAAAAATGTAAGTTTTAAATTCAATCCGCGGCAAATTAGCTGTCGCGGATTTTTTTATGAAAAGAATCCTTCTCTGTATCTTTTCCATTTTCTCACTTGGTTACGCTTCTGCGCAAGAGGCAGTGCGGACTTATTATGACGAGCAAAAATTAATGCTCAAAGAGATTTACTACACCGTAAATGGAAAGGCAGAAGGCCCCTTGAACCGCTATGATGAAGAAGGCCGACTTGTTTTAACGGGCAATCTGAAAAATGATCAGCGAGAAGGGCTTTTCGTAGAGCTCAATCCTGAAACTGGAGACACGCTTCGAATCATACCTTTTGTTCAGAACAAAAAGCAAGGTCTTAGTCAAAGCTTTTTTCTGAATGGAGCGATTCGACAAAAGTTGAACTATGCGGACGATCAAATTCAAGGGAAAGTGACCACCTATTTTGAAAATGGTCAAATCCAAGATATAACTCTATTCGAATCAGGATTACCCAATGGAAAAAGCGAGCGCTTCTTTGAAAACGGAAAACCAGAACGATTGGCCAACTATGAATCAGGGTTACTGAATGGTGAGCTACTCGAATATTTTCCAAGCGGAAGCCTAAAACGGAAAGCCTTTTATGATAACGGGGAGTTGGAAGGAAAAGAAATCACCTACTTTGAAAATGGGCAGATTCAATCAGAAATTGAATTTAAAAAAGGGGTTTATCACGGAGATTTCCTCGAATTTTTCCCTAGTGGGAAGAAAAGAACGGAGTCATTCTATAAAAATGGAATAGAAACAGGCACCACCCTTACATACTTTGAATCTGGTCAAGTTCGTTCAGAAATAACATTCAGGAACGGCATTCCCTCCTCTCCTTTTAAAGGCTATGATTCATCCGGAAATCTTTCCTTGATTCGGGAATTTGAACCCAAGTCAGATTACGTTTCGAAGGAGATTTATTATTACCCCAATGGACAAATTCAAATGGAAATAAACTTTGAAAATGGATTGGCAGAAGGAGAAGTTCGGGTATTTCGTGCTTCGGGAATAATTGAAGAAGTCCGATATTTCAAAAATGGCCGCCCTACAGGTACTTGGCTTTATTTTGATGAGGAGGGAAATCAGGTTCGTTCTGAAAAAAAGTAAATCAAAGATTAGATCAAGGATTCCTTATAAATCCACCATCAAAAAGAAAGCTTTTCTATTTTTGTCAAAACATCATCCCCATGAACCAAGCGATCAAGGAAACTCACTTCCAATTTCCCGGACAAATTGACTTTTACAAAGGAAAAGTTCGGGATGTCTATATTTTCGAAAAGGAATTGGTTGTGGTAGCTTCTGACCGAATATCTGCATTCGATGTAGTATTGCCGCGAGCAATCCCTTTCAAAGGACAGGTGCTTAACCAAATTGCCGCTAAATTTCTGGAAGCTACTGCCGATATCGTTCCTAATTGGGTAAGTGCTACTCCTGATCCGAATGTGACTATTGGAAAGCGATGTGAACCTTTCAAAGTGGAAATGGTCATTCGTGGATACCTGTCGGGCCATGCTGCCAGGGAATACAAAGCCGGAAAAAGAATGATCTGTGGTGTTCCTATGCCAGAAGGTATGCGAGAAAATGATCCTTTTCCTAGCCCAATTATTACCCCTACGACCAAAGCTTCAGAAGGGCATGATGAGGATATTTCGAGAGAAAATATTTTAGCCAAAGGAATCGTCAGTGAAGAAGATTATGTGATTTTGGAAAAATATACTCGAGCCTTATTCCAAAGAGGTCAGGAAATGGCTGCTGAAAAAGGACTGATTTTGGTAGATACCAAATATGAGTTCGGTAAATATGAAGGTAAGATTTACCTCATTGATGAAATTCATACACCGGACTCTAGCCGCTATTTCTATGCAGATGGGTATGAGGAAAACCAGCAAAAAGGTCTTCCACAGCGTCAGCTTTCAAAGGAGTTTGTACGGCAATGGTTAATCGAAAACGGATTCCAAGGCAAGGATGGGCAGCAAGTTCCTGAAATGACCGATGAAATTGTAGATCGAATTTCTGATCGCTATATTGAATTATTCGAAAAAATCACTGGAGAAAAATTTCAAAAGGCAATGACGAATAATCTCGAAGAGAGAATCGAAAATGCCATTAAAAATTACCTAAAAGAAAACTAAAAACAACTATGAGATACAGCATTGATAAGAAAGAGCAATACGTCATCTTTACTCCTCTCGAAGAAAAATTGGATTCAATTTTGGCTCCTATATTAAAGTCAGAGCTTTTGACTGTGCATGCAGAAGGCTATGGAAAATTAGTATTGGATATGAGCCATGTAAAATATGTGGATTCGTCAGGATTGAGCGCATTACTGGTAGGAGACCGTGAATATGGTAACAATGGCGGCTTGTTTTTGATCTCCGGAGTGCAGGACCATGTGATGAAGCTACTTCAAATTTCCATGCTCGATAAAAAATTGAATATTGTTTCAGATCTAGAAGAGGCCGGAGAAACCATTTTCATGCATGAAATTGAAAATGGAAGTGGCGAGGAAGAAGAAGATACAGAAGATTGAAACCTGAATTTGAGGTAACGATTCTAGGGAATACTTCTTCAATTCCCGTTCACGGTAGAAACCATTCTGCTCAAGCCGTCCAGATCCGGCAGGAATTGTTACTCGTTGACTGTGGGGAAGCGACTCAGATTCAATTGAGAAAATACAAAGTCAAAGCTTCCAAAATTGATCATATTTTTATCTCCCATTTACATGGAGATCATTACCTAGGATTAGTGGGCCTGCTTTCAAGTTTCCATTTAGGGAAGCGAAGCAGGCCCTTAACTATTTTTGGGCCACAAGGATTGGATGAAATTATCACCACCCACTTTCGATGGAGTAATACACGACTCACCTATCCTATTCATTTTCAAGAAACTAAAGATGATCAGTTAAACCTTTTACTGAACCATCCAAAATTTATGGTTTACAGCTTTCCCCTAAAGCATAGATTGCCTACAACCGGTTTTTTATTTCGGGAAAAACCAAGGCTTAGGAACTTGATTAAGGAAAAATTAGAAAAGCAAAAACTTCCCCTCGATGCTATAAATTCCCTTCGTCAAGGGATGGATTACATCGGGGTTGATGGATCCTTTTATGCAGTTCGGGAATATTGTTACCCTCCTGAACCAGTACGTGCCTATGCCTATTGTTCGGATACAATTTACTGGCCTGAACTAGCAGAATATGTCCAGGGGGTCGATTTGCTTTACCATGAATCCACATTCTTGGACGAGGACAAAGAACGGGCTGAACTCACTTATCATAGCACTGCTTCTCAGGCAGCAGAAATAGCGAAAATTAGTAAAGCCAAAAAATTGCTATTGGGGCATTTTTCATCCCGATACAAAGATTTGGCTGCGATGAAAAAAGAAGCAGAAACCATCTTCCAAGAGGTGGAGTTGAGTGAAGAAGGAAAAACATATAGCCTATGAAACGCTCTGAATCCTCCAAAAAAACCAATCTTTTCCTGATTCTTGGATCTATTTTTTTAACCAATGCAATCTTGGCAGAAATAATAGGTGTAAAGATTTTTTCTGCAGAAAAAACCCTTGGTTTTGAACCAGTAAACTGGACTCTTTTTGATGAATATGTTTTGGATTTCAATTTGACTGCAGGAGCAGTTATTTGGCCCATCGTATTTATTACCACTGACATCATTAATGAGTATTTTGGAAAGAAAGGCGTCAGAAAAGTAAGTTTTATAACGGCTGGATTGATTGCCTATATATTTATCGTGATCACCGTTGTTACCAAATTGATTCCTGCTGATTTCTGGCTGGAAGTAAATGCGGTAACCCCATCTGGAGAGGAATTTGACATTTCCTATGCTTTCAACACCATTTTCAGACAAGGGCTTGGGATAATTATTGGTTCACTGACAGCCTTTCTATTGGGTCAATTGGTGGACGTTTTTGTATTTCAGCGTCTCCGTGCTGTCACTGGTCCAAAGATGATTTGGCTACGTGCCACAGGTTCTACCCTTGTCAGCCAGTTTTTTGATTCGTTCGTTGTCCTTGGTATTGCCTTTTACCTTTTTGGAAACTGGAGCATTAGTCAGGTTATCGCCGTGGGTATCATTAATTACGTTTACAAATTTACAGTGGCAGTTGTGCTAACTCCCCTATTGTATGTGGGGCATGGAATGATTGACAAATATTTGGGGGAGGAATTAGCAGAAAAGATGATGAAGGAAGCTTCAGAGGATCGAACCTTTCTTTAACTTCAATTTCCTGTCTCAACCAAATATATTTTTATAATCTTTTCGAATTTTTAAAGAATATTCTAAATGATCTAGATGATTGTTTGTTTTTCAAAATAATTACCCATACATTTGCCCCGTCAATTTTGACATAGAAAATTTTTTTCTGAGCCGTGGTTTCCTTACTGTCGCTTGTCTGGGATCAAGGAACATGGCAGGAAAAAGTAAGGAAACATCATGGAAAACAACACAAAATTCTCAGACCTGGGGATTTCTAAAGAAATCTTACAGGCAGTGGAAGAAATGGGCTATACCCAACCTTCCCCCATTCAAGAACAATCTATCCCCTACATTTTAGAAGGTCATGACGTAATTGGTCAGGCTCAAACAGGGACAGGAAAAACCGCTGCATTTGCCATTCCAATCATTGATTTGGTAGATTCGGATTTTCACAAACCACAAGCTATTATCCTTTGCCCTACTCGTGAACTTGCAGTTCAGGTAGAAGGTGAATTTCAGAAATTAGCGAAACATCACCGAAAAATCAGTTCAGTAGCCATTTACGGAGGAGAATCCATTGACAAGCAGATTCGAGTTCTAAAGAAAGGCGTACAGATTGTAGTAGGTACCCCAGGACGTGTTCAGGATCACATCAATCGAGGCACGTTGAAATTGGAAGATGCAGGAATCATCGTATTGGACGAAGCAGATGAAATGCTCGACATGGGATTCCGCGATGATATTGAGGCAATCTTGCAGGAAATGCCAGAAGAAAGACAGACCGTCTTCTTTTCCGCGACCATGGCAAAGCCTATCATGGACTTGACCCGCAAGTACCAAAATGAGCCTCACATCATTAAGATTGCCAAAAAAGAATTAACTGTTGATCGCATCGAGCAAATCTATTACGAGGTTAAACCAACCTTGAAAATGGAATTAATGGTGCGGTTGATGACAGTGAATAATTACAATCTCTCAGTCGTTTTCTGTAATACCAAACGAATGACTGATGAGGTGACCGAATCTTTGGGTTCTCGAGGAATCTTGGCAGAAGCTCTTCACGGAGACCTTTCTCAAGCTCAACGAGACAAGGTTATGGGTAAATTTCGAAAAGGTCTTTGCACTGTGTTAGTAGCTACAGATGTAGCAGCTCGAGGAATCGATGTAGACAATGTCGAGGCAGTATTCAATTTTGATTTGCCTTTAGACGAAGAATATTACGTGCACCGAATCGGAAGAACTGGTCGTGCCGGAAAATCAGGAGTAGCGATCAACTTTGTAACTGGTCGACGGGATATGCAGAAAATTAAGGACTTGGAAAGATTTACCAAGGCCACCATTACCCGAATGGACCCTCCTTCTGTTACCGAACTGATCGAAATGAAAAAGCGACAGTTGGTGAAGGATGTTCATCGTACCCTATCCAAGGAAGAAGACAATCAAATCTTCGAAGAAACCTTGGGTCAATTATTGGCTGAAGGCTTGACTCCTGAGCAAGTGGCTCTTGGTTTGATTAAAATGACCATGGGTGAAGCAGTTCAAGAACTACAAGATCAAGACTTCTCTTTGCCATCCTACCAGGACAGAAGAAGAGAACGAGGTGAGCGATCCGAAAGAGGTGGACGATTTGAAAGAGGCGGAAGAGACGGAGGAAGAAGAGGAGAAAGACGTGAAGGCGGTAGAGAACGCCGAGGCGGAGGAAGAACAACTGAAGCCAACATGACTCGCTTGTTCTTAAACCTAGGTAAAAAAGACAGAATCAGACCAAACGATATCGTAGGTGCAATTGCTGGTGAAGCTGGAATTCCAGGAAAAAGCATTGGAGGAATCGATATCTATGAAAACTTCTCTTTTGTGGACGTGCCTAAGAAGGATGCGGAGCATGTAATTCGCACCATGAAGCACAATACCATTAAAGGTAAGAACGTTAATATGGAAATTTCAAAAGGTTGATTATAGGTTAAGGTTAATTTGGTTTAAGCACGTTTCTTTCGGGAAATGTGCTTTTTTTGTGTAAAAAAGGTCCTATGCCCCTCTTTTTTCAGGAAAATTGCAAAGCACCCACGATCACTCTGAATCCGGATGAATCCAAGCATTTGATCCGGGTTTTACGCCAAAAAACCGGAGATGAGGTTCAGGTAACTGATGGTGAAGGAAACCTCTTTCATTGCAAAATCTCAGATCCTAACCCCAAAAAAACTCTTCTGTCCGTCATTTCTTCAGTACTGATTCCAGAAGATTCATTTGAAATTCACTTGGCTATATCCCCTACCAAAAGTCCGGATCGGATGGAATGGATGGTTGAGAAAATCACAGAGATCGGTTTCACAAAGATTCACCTGATGAAAAGTCAGCATTCTGAACGATCATTTTTAAAAACAGATCGACTTGAAAAAAAGATAATTTCTGCCTGTAAACAAAGTAAGCAATATCGAAAACCAAACATCGTAAGCGGTAGGGATTTCAAGGATTTAATCAGGTCAAATGAATTTGAGGGTTTCCAAAAATTCATAGCCTATGTGGATGAAAATCATCAGACCCATCTTTTTGATGCAGCAAAACCGGAAAATCGATATTTGATATTAATTGGTCCGGAAGGAGATTTTGATCCCGATGAAATTCAAGAAGCTTTTCAACAGGGATTTATACCAGTTTCTTTGGGAAAAAACAGACTTCGAACTGAAACGGCTGGATTATCGGCTGTTCAAATGCTCCAGATAGTCAATCGTTAAGCTAATACTTTTTAGAATTCACTTGAAGTTTAATTGATTAAAAAGAGAAATTCTTAATTTAGAGTATTGCAATAACCCTGATCCGCCAGGTTTAGAAAATAGGTTCAATTTTTAAAATTTAAGTCCGTGCCCTACAAAGAACGAGTTATCGAAAAAAAATACCATTCCATTGGTGAGGTGGCAGCTATGTTTAAAGTTGCCCCATCTTTAATTCGCTATTGGGAAGGTGAATTTGACATTATCCGTCCCAAAAAAGACAAGAAGGGAAACCGCCGATATACCAAGGATGATATTCAGAAGATTCGATATGTCTATCATTTGGTCAAGGAAAAAGGCTACACCTTGGATGGAGCCAAAGAAGTGATTGCTCAGGGTAAGGACAAAGGTTTGGATAAAGTCGAGGCAGTTCAAAAACTTCAAGAGATCAAAGACTTTTTAATCACTTTGAGAGACGAAATCAATGGCAAAACCGGATCATGAACATCTCCGCTATTTCCTAGCTCTTTCTCTCGCTCCAAAAGTAGGCCCTGGGGTTTTTAAAGCCATATCGGCCTATGCCGGTTCCCCAAAAAATTTCTTTGAAATCCCAAAAGGAAAGGCTTCCAAAATTCCCAAAGTAGGCCCCAAATTATTAAGTATCCGGGAATCCAAAGATGAACTTCTTCGAAAAAGTGAATCATTAATAGAACTTGCGGAGAAGAAAAAATTTCAAATCACAACCTATCTTGATCCTCATTTCCCCAAGCGTTTAAAGTCAATTGAAGATGGTCCCATTGTTCTTTTTTCTAAGGGGATTTCGGATTTGAATTTTGAAAGGTCCGTTGGGATTGTGGGTACTCGGAGTGCGACGGACTATGGAAAATCAGTTACTCGAAAAATTGTAGAAGATCTGGCAGGCTATAAACCGGTGATCATATCAGGTTTAGCTTACGGAATTGACATTGAGGCGCATAGAGCGGCTTTACAAGCTGGTTTACCCACCCTGGCTGTCATGGGCTCTCCCATTGACCAAATTTATCCGGCTGTGCATCGAAAAACAGCTGAGCAATTACAGGAAAATGGGGCGCTCTTAAGTGAATATTCCCCGGGGTCTAAGATGATGCCAGGAAATTTCCCCGCTCGCAATAGAATCATTGCGGGGCTGTCCGATGCCCTGATCGTGGTTGAAGCAGCTGCCAAAGGAGGTGCGCTGATTACAGCTGAAATTGCATACAGCTATGACAAAGAAATATTTGCCGTACCGGGAAACCTTCAATCCACCTACTCGGAGGGCTGCAATCACCTGATCAAAAAGATGAAGGCTTCGATCTATACGGGACCTGATGATGTGGCTGAAGCACTTTTTTGGAGCAAACCTGGAGAAAATATAACTCCAAAACCCAAACTGGATTTTTCAAATCGGGAAAAGGAGGAACGTGCCATTTTAACTCATTTACAAGAAAAGGGAGAATCTGAAATAGACCTGATTTCCTACGAAACAGAAATCCCCTTGGGAATTTTATCCTCCAAACTATTGACCCTTGAATTTGAAGGAATTGTAAAATCTTTGCCGGGTAAAAAATTCAAATTACTGGTTTGAATTAGTGGGACTTTAACTTCCGAATCAATTTGGGATAATACCAAAGATAGAAGCCAGTCAAAGCCAAAAAAATCAATCCTAGAGAAGTTACCGTTGAGTAAAACAGCTTTGTCCCTTCATCTCCTGTCGTATAATAATCCACAATACTTCCATCATGAAGCTTCTCAATCCAGTCTGAATGCCGTGTCTCTATAGATAAAACCTCTCCGGAATACCCATCCACCTGAACTTCTGTGAAATGAGTTTTAAATGTCACCTTTGCTATTCCCTTTTCTGGCCGAATATCAATTCGGTCAACTTCGGAATCTCTACCCAGCTTTCTCATTTCTTCTTCCCCAATTTTTACCATTTCAGAAGGTAAAATCCAGGTCCCACTTTCGATATGAGACTTTTGGGTGACTGGCAATAACTCCGCTTTTTTCTTCCATGCAAGTAAAATGGAGGTGATCCCAATCAAGAAGAAAAAAATAATCAAAGGAATCCCTACCCATTTGTGGATACTTCGGTAAAGCCGAACCGTCTTTGCTTTTTGCTGAATGCTAGGATTTCCCATGGAGAGATTATAAAAAGATCGAGGTGGAAAGTTTCATAGCTTCCCTCAATTCAGCATGATTTAAATTGAGTGCATATCCCTCCTTCTCCAAGGTTTCAATCATCACTTCTGTGGCCATATTGCCCACCAATTCATCCTTTGCCATGGGACATCCCCCAAAACCTTGCAACGCCCCATCAAACCTTCTGCAACCACCTTTTAAACCTGCAATAACTTTTTCAGCAATTTGATCTTTTCGGCTGTGCAAATGAGCTCCAAAGCTTATATGCGGAAATGCCTGGATTTGCACTTCAAAAAGTTTCATAATTAATTCCGGGTTAGCTACTCCAATGGTATCGCTCAAAGAAATGGTTTTGACTTCCAAATCATCCAATTTCTGAACAAATTCTGCTACCAATTCAGGGGAATAAGGGTCACCGTATGGGTTTCCAAAACCCATACTCAGGTAAACCACCTGCTCCTTTCCTTTTATTTGACAAAGGTTCTGAATGGTTTCTACAGTTTCTATAGCCTGCTCAATACTGGCATTGGTGTTGCGCTGCTGAAAAGTCTCAGAAAGGGACAGCGGAAATCCTAAATAATCGATTTCCTCAAAATGAAGCGCATCCTCAGCCCCACGAACATTGGCTACGATAGCCAAAAGTTTGGATTTACTCTTATGAAGATCCAGCATTTCCAATACCTCCGCTGTGTCCCGCATTTGCGGAATAGCTTTGGGGCTTACGAAACTGCCAAAATCAATAGTATGAAAGCCCACTTCGAGCAATTGATTGATGTAGGCGGCTTTGATGGCCGAATCGATATAATCGGGCAGCCCTTGCATGGCATCCCTAGGACATTCGATTAATTGAATCATGTTCGAAGATAGGGAGAATCAAGAAAATTGATGGGAGAATTTGGAAGGGTGGTTAAAAAACCTCCTTGGCAATCTTGTAAGTGGCATCCGCTTTACTCATGGTATAGAAATGCAAACTTGGAACTCCTGCTGCGATTAGTTCCTTTGACTGTTCGATAGCCCATTCAATCCCCACTTCTTTTACCTCTGCATTAGTCTTACACTTCTCTAATTCATCCATCAAGGCATCCGGAAGATCCAAATAAAAAGTCCGAGGAAGCATAGTGATTTGGTTTACAGTCGTAATCGGCTTTATTCCCGGAATAATGGGAACCTCAATTCCGATTTCCCGAACCTTCTTGACAAACTCAAAATACTTTTGATTGTCAAAAAACATCTGGGTTACTATGTATTCAGCTCCCCTGTCTACTTTTTCTTTCAGGTATTTCAAATCAAATTTCAGGGAAGGAGCCTCAAAATGCTTCTCTGGATAACCCGCTACTCCAATACAAAACTCAGTATGACAGCTAGTTTCTGTTTCTTCATGCAAGTATTTCCCCTGGTTCATTCGAACTATCTGTTCCACCAATTCGCTCGCATAATGATGCCCATTTTTTTCTGGGACAAATTTTCCCTCGGTTTTTGGAGCATCTCCCCGCAAAGCCAAGACATTATCCACTCCGATAAAATTCAAATCAATTAAAGCATTTTCCGTTTCCTCTTTGGTAAATCCGCCGCACAACAAATGAGGTACGGCGTCCACATGAAAGCGGTTCATGATGGCAGCACAAATCCCAACTGTACCCGGACGCTTTTTAGTACTTATTTTCTCCAATAAGCCATTTGGATGCTTTTTATAGATGTATTCTTCCCGATGATAGGTAACATCCACAAAAGGAGGCTTAAACTCCATAAGAGGCTCAATTCCCTCCAATAAATCTTTCAAACTCTGCCCTTTCAGGGGAGGCAAAATCTCAAATGAAAAAAGCGTCGACTTCGCGTTTTTAAGGTGTTCAGTTATTTTCATGCGTTTAAGCTTCTACAATAGGTTTTGGTTGATAGGCCAAATTGGGTGATAATAATCGTTCGGCTTGGGCCAAGGAAATACCCTTTCGCTCAGCATAGGAAGCAACTTGATCCTCGCCGATTTTCCCAAGGCCAAAATACTTGGCATCTGGATGAGCAAAATAAAAGCCAGAAACAGAACTGGTTGGCAACATCGCATAACTAGACGTAAGTGTGATGCCGACTGTATTTTCCATGTCCAAAATCTTAGAAATGCTTTCCTTTTCAGAATGCTCGGGACAGGCAGGATACCCAGGGGCCGGACGTATTCCCTGATAGGCTTCCCGAATCAATGATTCATTATCCAACTGCTCTTCTTTCGAATAAGCCCAGTATTCTTTTCTTACTAATTCATGTACATACTCAGCAGCTGCTTCTGCCAAACGATCCGCCAAGGCTTTCAGCAGAATGTCGTGGTAATCATCTCCATTTTTCTGGTATTCAGCTAGTTTGGTTTCCATTCCCAAACCTGCTGTCACTGCAAAACAGCCCATATAATCGACTTGATCAGGATGGAGATAGTCAGCCAAAGATCGATTGGGTACTCCTCTTCCCTTTTTCCCCTGCTGCCTTAAAAAATGAAATTGACCGAAAGTCAAATCGGGATTATCTGGATCAAGAAGGCTTACATCATCCCCATTTCTTTTAACCGGAATCAAAGAAAAGACAGCCTTTGCCGTAAGCCATTTCTCAGCAATCAACTGATCCAGCATTGCCTTAGCATCCTCGAAAAGCTTTTTTGCTTCCACCCCAACAACAGGGTCCTCCAAAATCTTAGGATACCGACCACTCAACATCCAAGTATTGAAAAACGGAGTCCAATCAATGTATTTTCTTAAGACATTCAGATCCAAATCATCCAATACAGTCCGCCCCAATACCTTAGGCCTTACAGGCTCGAACTGACTCCAATCAATCGCTACAGGATTGGCTTTTGCTTCTTCATAAGAAACGAGTTGCTTGATGGACTGCTTAGCCTCATGTGCCTCCCGAAGCTCACGATAAGTCTCCTTTATTTGGCGGTGGTAACTTTCACGAGTCTCCTCCGAAATTGCCTCACCTGCAATCGGTACAGACTTACTTGCATCCGTCACATGAACTACCGTCCCAGAATACATGGGATCAATTTTTACAGCAGTATGAATTCGTGAAGTGGTAGCCCCTCCAATCAACAAGGGAATCTTCAATCCTTGGCGCTCCATTTCAGAAGCCACATTGACCATCTCATCCAAAGAAGGAGTAATCAACCCGCTCAAACCGATGATATCTACCTTATTTTTTACGGCTTCATCGATGATTTTTTGAGCATCTACCATCACTCCCAAGTCAATGATTTGGTAACTGTTACAAGCCAAAACGACTCCTACAATATTTTTCCCGATATCATGAACATCCCCCTTCACAGTAGCCAGCAGAATTTTCTTCAAACTGGAAGACTCCTGACCTTCCTCCGGAAGTGGCATGAAAGGCTCCAAATAAGCAACAGCCTTTTTCATCACGCGGGCCGATTTGACCACCTGCGGAAGAAACATCTTCCCTTCCCCAAAAAGATCCCCCACCACATTCATCCCATCCATCAGAGGTCCTTCGATTACTTTCAAAGGGTCATTTAACTCCAACCTGGCTGCTTCGGTATCTTCAATGATGTAATCCAAAATACCTTTAACCAAAGCATGTTCAATTCTTTTCGAAACGGGATCATTTCTCCAAGCCTCACTGATAGCTTCTTTTTTTCCAGAAGCTTTCACCGTTTCCGCAAAATCCAACAGGCGCTCTGTTGCATCTGACCTTCGGTCAAAAAGTACATCTTCTACCCGTTCGAGCAGATCTTTTGGAATATCATCATATACTTCCAACATAGTAGGATTGACGATTCCCATGTCCATTCCATGATGGATTGCATGATATAAAAAGGCCGCATGCATGGCCTCCCGAACCGGATTATTTCCCCGAAAGGAAAAAGAAACATTGGATACACCCCCACTGACTTTTGCACCGGGGAGATTCTCCTTAATCCATTTGGTGGCTAAAAAGAAATCCAAGGCATTCCGTCTATGCTCTTCCATTCCCGTCGCAACCGGGAAAATATTCGGATCAAAAATGATATCCTGAGGATTGAATCTAACCTGCTCCACAAGAATCTTATAGCTCCGCGAACAAATTTCAATCCGTCTATCTAAAGTATCAGCCTGCCCTCTTTCATCAAAAGCCATTACGACCACTGCAGCACCAAATTTCTTGATGGTTTTGGCTTGTTGGATAAATTCTTCCTCCCCATTCTTAAGGGAAATAGAATTGACAATTCCCTTTCCTTGGATACATTTCAGACCAGCCAAAATGATATTCCATTTGGAACTATCGATCATAATGGGAATTCGGCTGATTTCTGGCTCAGAAGCAATCAGATTGAGAAACCTTACCATCGCCGCTTCCCCGTCCAGCATGCCTTCATCCATGCAGACATCCAAAATTTGCGCACCTCCCCTAACTTGATCCAATGCTACTTCAAGTGCTTCATCATATTGTTCATTGAGGATTAGGCGAGCAAATTTCTTCGAACCGGTAACATTGGTCCGCTCACCGATATTGACAAAATTGATATTTGGACTAAACACCAATGGTTCTAGCCCTGATAATTTTAAATAATTCGATTTAGACATTTTCCTCCCCTTCTAATTGTTCTTCTTCTACCTTTCGAGGCGAATAATGGGCAGCAATCTTAGACAACTCCCGAATATGATCCGGAGTAGTTCCACAGCAACCCCCAAGAATATTGAGCATTCCGTCTTTCAAAAAAGGCTCCATCTCATGGCTCATTTCTCCTGCTCCCTGATCATAGGCGCCAAATTCATTCGGCAAGCCTGCATTAGGATATGCTGAAACATAGAATGGGGCTTTATCCGCCAACACCTTGAGATATGGTCTTAATTCTTTGGCTCCCAAGGCACAATTCAATCCCACTGAAAACAAAGGAACGTGGGAAACCGAAATCAAAAAGGCTTCCGTAGTTTGGCCTGAGAGGGTTCTACCGGAAGCATCGGTGATGGTACCCGATATCATAATAGGAATTCCTCCTTCATGCGGATCCAAAGGAATATTTCGCTCTTCAAACACATCCTGAATGGCATACAATGCTGCCTTCGCATTCAGTGTATCAAATATGGTCTCGACCAGCAAAATATCTACCCCTCCATCCAGAAGTCCTCTCACCTGTTCGGCATAGGCAGTGGCCAATTGATCAAAAGATATTGCCCGATAGCCTGGATCATTTACATCCGGTGAAATGGATGCCGTCCGATTAGTAGGTCCCATTGCTCCTGCTACGAATCGAGGTTTATTTGGGTCTTTCGCTGTAAATTCATCCGCAACTTCCCGGGC
>JABXHZ010000052.1 GCA_013373335.1 Cyclobacteriaceae bacterium
CTTGAATTTCTACAGGGGAGCCTGTTCTTGGGGTAACGGGACCATCTACAGTAACAGCATCCATCCATGTAAGTGCTACTCCTTCATATCCACCATAAATCAATCCATTGGAGAGCATATGAATATTAAAGTCCGTACCCTGTTGAAAGCCATCTAAAATCCCTTTTAGTTTTCCCAGATATCGGTTTTTGACTGTTTTGGAATCACCTGTGAAATAGATGTATTGCTGCAAGGACCAAAAGAACCAAAGAGGGGCATCTATAGAATTCATATTGGTGAAGTCTCCGCTTCCCACATTAGGGAAAAGCGGACCAACCAAATCTTTGGACATGGTATCCATTATTTCCAAGAAAGTTTCTTTATCCCCCCTTGCCAGTGTCAACCCAGGAGCTGCGATAAAGGTATCCCTTCCCCACCAGCCAAACCATGGATAACCGGCAATGATCCGAGTCTCACCGTTTCGCTTTCTGATGAATTGAGTCGCTGAGTTTATCAGACAGTTTTCAAAATTGCTTCTTGGAATCCGACGGGCAACCTCTTTTTCAAAAGCCCGCTGACGGGTACTTGGATCGGCTTCAGTTAATCCTGCTGAAAAAATTACAGACTCACCTTTTTCAATATCGAATTCAAAATACCCGGGAACAAAGAGATCTTCTTGATATTCGTATCCTCGCTCCCGCTCCAAAATGTATTCTACATTGTGATACCAATTGGGGTCAGAATGAAATTTATTCTTCTTGGAAAGCTGAAGGTACAATGGATCATAGACTGGATATAGCCTGAACTTTACCCCATTTGGTACTTTTTCAAAATCCTTTTGAATATCCTCATTTTCCTTGCAAAGTGTATGATAGCCTCTGAAAGCCAAAAAGGGCTGGATTCGGATCTTGGTTGGAGAATGGGCCTCTAATAAAGTATATCGGATCATTACTCGATCCCGATTAGTATCCAGAATCAATTCTTTTTGTAAAAGAACCCCACCTACCCTGTAGGTCAATTTAGGAATTGGCTCAGAATCGAAATCCTCTAGATATTTATGTCCTCTCGGAAAATAATTTCCGGGAAACTTGCTTATTCCCAAATTGAAACTTGCACCATGCTGTATCACGGTCTCATGGACCGTCGATAGAAACACATGGTTTTGAGAATCTATTTGAGGCTGAGGAGCTACTAAAAGCCCGTGATATTTCCGGGTATTACAGCCAATAATCGTCGTACTGGTGTAAGTACCCGACCGGTTGGTACGGATAATTTCCCGATCTAGGGAATAGTTTAGATTGACTAGTTGTGTTTTGTCAAAATGGATATAACTCATGGGTCTAAAAGTTGCATTCCGTTAAAATATAACATTGGGATGTAAAGAAAAATCAAATGCAAAAAAATAAAGGTTATGTTGCCATAACCTTTCAAAAAACACTGAATTTTACGAGTGATAAAGCTCTTTTTGGACTTCCTCGAAATTTTTAAGAGACTCTTCAAACTTCGTCATGTAATTTTTGACAAGTGAAATATTCACCGGTTTAATCACCGGGAATTTCGGCGAGTTTTTAAACAATGTAAACATCTGATGTTGGTTTAGTTCTGGTTTTTGGCGTCAATATTAATGCCAAATAACTATGTTTAAATAGAAAAACCCCTCATTATGAGGGGTTTTTGGGGTGAAAGACCGGGTTCGAACCGGCGACCTCTGGTGCCACAAACCAGCGCTCTAACCAGCTGAGCTACAATCACCATTTTACGATTTTGAGGACATTTCCCTCAATTGGATTGCAAAGGTAGAGAGAAGTCCTTTTTTGCGCAAGAGTCCTTTCAAATTAATTTACAGAAAATGTCAGTCGTTCTCCTTTCTTACTTTCATCAAACTGGCCATTTTCGTACGCAAGATGACCGGACACAATAGTATGGGTCACCTTGGATTGGAAGGTATGACCCTCGAAAGGTGACCAGCCACATTTCGCCAAAATATTTTCTTTTGAAACAGTCCATGGATCATTCAAATCCACCAAGACCAAGTCGGCAAAATATCCCTCACGAATAAAACCTCTCTCTTCGATTCTAAACAATTTGGCTACATTATGAGCCATTTTATCGACGATTCTTTCGAGGCTGATTTTCCCTTGGTGATAAAAATCCAACATAGCAACCAGGGAATGCTGAATCAAAGGACCTCCTGAAGGTGCCTTGGTATAAACTTGCCCTTTTTCCTCCAAGGTATGCGGCGCATGGTCCGTAGCGATTACATCAATTCGATCATCCAAAACTGCCTTGAAAATTTCGTCTCGATCCAGAGCAGTTTTCACTGCTGGATTCCACTTAATCAATGAGCCTTTCGTCTCATAATCCTCCTCGGAGAACCATAAATGATGAATACACGCCTCGGAAGTAATGTGCTTTTGCTCTAAAGGAATCGTGTTATCAAACAACTCCAATTCTTTGGCTGTACTGATATGGAGAATATGGAGGCGGGTACCATATTTCTTGGCCATGGCTACAGCCCGACTTGAAGCGTTATAACAAGCTTCTTCAGACCGGATTTTCGGATGGTATTTCATAGGAATGTCATCTCCGTATTTCGCCTTGTATTCAGCCAAATTAGCGGCAATGATGTGATCATTTTCAGAGTGAATCGCCAAAAGCCCTTTGTAATGCTTAAATATCCCCTCTAAGGATTCGATATTATCAACAACCATGTTGCCCGTTGATGAGCCCTGAAAAACTTTTAGCCCGCAGACATTTCTCAGATCCAACTTGAGAATTTCTTCCAAATTGTCATTGGTCCCTCCAAAGAAAAAAGAATAATTAGCCAAGGATACTTCCTTTGCACGCGAGTACTTTTCCTCCAAAAGGGGAATAGTCACAGCCTGTGGGACGGTATTAGGCATCTCCATGTAGGAGGTAGTTCCTCCCGCCACACCAGCTTTCGCTTCGGTATAAATTTCCCCTTTGTGGGTAAGACCGGGCTCTCTGAAATGTACCTGATCATCAATAACTCCCGGCAGAAGGTATTTTCCCGTTGCATCTATCCGCTTATCGGCAGATTCCGAGGCAAGATTTTCTTCGATTTTGGCGATACGCCCGTTTTCCACTAAGACATCTCCCCGAAAGATCCGGCCTTCATTGACTATATTTGCACCGGTGATCAGAATACTTTTCATCATTACACTATTTAATTTTCCCCTAAATTAAGCAATCATGGCCAATCAGGCAGAAGGTTTTGAAGCTTTTAAACTCAACAGGCAATTACTCAACGCTGTCGAAGAAGCTGGCTATACTCAACCAACACCAATTCAGGAAAAAGGGATCCCTTTGGCGCTCGCCGGTCATGATGTATTGGGAATTGCACAGACAGGCACTGGGAAAACAGCAGCTTATGTGCTCCCCATTTTGATGAAAGTAAAATACGCCCAAGGCATGCACCCCCGGGCAATGATTTTGGCGCCGACTCGAGAATTGGTAATGCAGATCGAAGCCGTCTGCAAAGAACTTGGAAAATACACGGATATCCGGGTAGTCTCCCTGTATGGAGGAATTGGCCCAAAAACCCAAATCGAGCAGATCGAGGCAGGTGTAGATCTCATTATTTCCACTCCTGGACGTTTTATGGATTTGTATAAAAAGGGGGTCATCCTAACCAAGGAGCTTAAAACCATGGTTTTGGATGAGGCCGACAAAATGCTGGATATGGGTTTCATGCCACAAATCCGCGCCATTTTAGAAGTCATTCCCGTCAAGCGCCAAAACCTACTCTTTTCAGCTACTTTTTCACCGAAAGTGGAGCGACTATCCACGGAATTTTTAGAATTCCCCGAACGAGTAGAAATTACTCCATCTGCAACTACTGCTGAAACCATTGATCAGGTCAAATATTTCGTTCCAAACATCAGAACCAAAATCAACCTCTTAGAGAATCTCCTGGAAAACGAAGAAGTCAGCCGGGCGATCATTTTCACCCGAAGTCGGAAAAATGCGGAGGAGGTCTCCAATTTCTTGCAGCGAAAGAAAGTTGGTGAAGTACGCGTCATCCACGCCAATAAGGGACAAAACACCAGGATTAACTCCATGGAAGATTTCAAGGCTGGCGATGTACGGATTTTGGTTGCGACTGATGTAGCTTCCCGCGGACTGGACGTAACAATGGTTTCCCATGTGATCAATTTTGATGTGCCGCTGATCTATGAAGATTACGTCCATCGAATTGGACGAACTGGCCGAGCAGAAAATGAAGGAAAGGCTATTACCTTCATTAACCCTGCAGAAGCTTGGCATTTTGAAAAAATCGAGGAACTCATACGAATGGAAGTGCCGGAAATGGCTATACCCAAATCGGTGACTATTACCGAAACTCCTTTTGCAGAAAAACAGATCTACGCCCGAGAACTAGATAAGCTTAAGCAAAAAGAAAATCCAGATTATAAAGGGGCATTCCATGAAAAAAAAGCCCGTCCAAAACGAAATATCGGAAAGGGAGAAAAAGTCAAAGCTCGAAAATCCGGGAATAAAAAGAATCGGAATCAACTGAAATCGAAAAACCGTAAGAAATAAAAAAGGCCCTTAAAAAAGGGCCTATATTTTTTCCAATTTTATCGCTCTCCGCGAGTGTTCGTTCCATCTACTCGGGTTCGCTTTTCTCTATTTGCCAAATCCCAAGCTGTGTGGAAAATCAAATGCGCTCGTTTGGTCATCAAAGGGAATTCGATTTTATCTACCGTATCTGTCACCTGATGGTAATCATCATGCACTCCGTTGAAGAAGAAGATGACAGGGATATTGAATTTTGCAAAGTTGTAGTGATCTGATCTGTAGTAGAATCTATTTGGATCGTCCTCTGCATCATAGCGATAGTCCAAAATCAAGTCAGTATAGGTGATATTGTTATACTCATTGATTTTTTTCAAATCAGTAGAAAGCATCTCTGAGCCGATCACATATACGTAGTCCTTGTTTTCTGCATCCTGATATTCGTAGTCAATACGACCTACCATGTCAATGTTGATGTTATTCACAGTATTTGCAATCGGGAAGATTGGGTTTTCAGAATAATACTGAGAGCCCAACAATCCTTTTTCTTCACCAGTCACATTTAAGAACAGAATCGATCTTCTCGGTCTGTGTCCCTCTTTGGCAGCAGTAGCAAAAGCTTGTGCAATTTCCATTACGGAGACTGTCCCCGAACCGTCATCATCTGCACCGTTGAAAATTTCTCCTGTGGAACTGACTCCCACGTGGTCGTAATGCGAAGAGATCACCAATACTTCATCCTTCTTATCTGTTCCTTCCAAAAAACCCATCACATTGTAAGCTTCTACTGGAGTTACGCTTTTTTGAACAAGGTATGAAGCCTTTTGAGACTTGATAGATTCCGGATTGGACTTAGCTGCTTCCTTTAATTCCTCCACAGGAGTAGCAAACAATTCACCCATTTTATCTGAGCTCACCATGAAAACAGGTCGCTGAGAGATTTCTCTTTCAAAACCAATCCGACCTCTTCCCGCCAAAGACTTATAGCGATTGGCAATTCGGTCAAAATTAGCTTGTCCTTCCATGCTCACAATGACAACGCCTGCAGCACCTGCATCCATAACTTTATTAATAAGTCCATTGCTTCTTTCGCCTACAGCCCAGATACCGACCAGTTTATCAGTCACATCTACTTTAGCCAGATTTTCGTCGTTTACAAGACCTAAGAAAACCAAGTCTGTTTTGGCAGCTTTTTTCATATCCCCGTCTCCAGTGAATACGAAATCCTCATTTTCAACAAGTTTTGACTTACCTATCTGGAGTGTTACCTTTTCAAACTTAGAACTCACCAATGGTACTTGCTGAAAATAGCTTCCATCTACCGGACCGGTCAATCCAAGTTCTTTGTAAAAATCAGCCAGGTAATTGGCGGCGATCAAACCTTCTGGGGAACCTGTATCCCGCCCTCTCATTTCATCAGAGGCCAAAAAAGTTAAGTACTCCTTAAGGTCATCTGCCGTGATTGTATTGGCATATTTTACCTGCATAGGATTCTGCGCAAAAGTGCCCCAAGAGAGCCCTAAAGCCAGCGCAGAGGTTAAAAGAAATCTTTTATTCATAGGATCAAATTTTATTTTGGCCCCTAAGCTATAAATTTTTTTATCCCAGCCACAAACCGTTTACAGGAAAGGAGTGTTGAGAGGGTGAAATTCTGTCTGTTAAGGAAAGATTATCTTCCAATAAATTGTACCTTTGCCGCCAGAAATTCAATGGATTTCTAACCCAAATATTCATTACAGCTTCCAAATACTTCGTATGAAAATCAACCTATCGAATGCTGTCAAATTTGAGAGCAGACACAATGGCCCGACAGAAGCGGAAATCGCCGAAATGCTAGAAAAAATCGGAGCCACTTCCCTGGAGGAACTCATCGAACAAACCGTCCCTGAATCTATTCGCCTCACCCGGCCTTTAGATTTACCCAAAGCGAAATTAGAATCTGAGTTTTTGGCTGATTTCAAAAAATTAGCCGCGAAGAACAAGGTATTCAAATCCTTCATTGGGATGGGCTATTACGATACCTTCGTTCCAGGTGTGATTTTGAGAAATGTACTAGAAAATCCAGGTTGGTATACCGCATACACTCCCTATCAGGCAGAAATTGCTCAGGGACGATTGGAAGCGTTGATTAATTTCCAGACGGTAGTTATGGAACTAACCGGAATGGAATTGGCTAATGCCTCTTTGTTGGATGAAGGAACAGCTGCTGCAGAAGCGATGACAATGCTTCATTCCGTAAAGCCAAGAGATAAAAAGACAGCTAATAAGTTTTTTGTCGACGAAAAAATATTCCCTCAAACCAAGGCAGTACTTGAAACGAGAGCAGAGCCCGTTGGAATCGAATTGGTCTTCGGTTCTATTAACGATTTGGATCTAACTGATCCAGAACTTTACGGCGTGATGTTCCAGTACCCAGACGCTGATGGTGCTGTTCGCGACTATTCTGCCATCATTGCTGCCGCCAAAGAAAATAAAGTCCTAACCGCTTTTGCAACAGATTTATTGGCTTTGACGCTATTAACTCCTCCAGGAGAAATGGGAGCAGACGTTGTCGTGGGTTCTGCCCAGCGATTTGGAGTTCCTATGGGTTATGGAGGTCCTCATGCAGGATTTTTTGCAACCAAGGAAGATTTCAAACGTCAAATCCCAGGCAGAATCATCGGTGTATCCCTAGATCGCGCTGGAAACAAAGCATATCGAATGGCTCTTCAAACGCGTGAGCAACACATCAAGCGGGAAAAAGCAACCTCCAATATCTGTACAGCACAGGTTCTATTGGCGGTCATGTCCTCCTTCTATGCTGTTTACCACGGACCTGAAGGTTTGAAAAATATCGCGCTTCGGACCCATGGACTTGCCAAATTGACGGCTGAAGCTTTGAAAGGAATCGGATTGGATGTGGAAGGACATTCCTTCTTTGATACGATTCAAGTCAACATGAGTGAAGTTTCTCGAGAGCGGATAAAAGGATTGGCCTTAGCTGCTGAGATGAACTTCCGATATGAAAGTAATTCCATTTTCATCTCATTTGACGAAACCAAAACGTTGAATGATGTTAAGACTATTGTTTCCATCTTCGCGACTGTAGAAGGGAAGCAAAGCCAAAACCTGGATCAATTGGTCGAAAACCTAAGTTTAGACCTTCCGGAA
>JABXHZ010000241.1 GCA_013373335.1 Cyclobacteriaceae bacterium
ATTTCCTCTTTCAGGTCGGCGATCAATTCTTTGTTTATCTCGGAGAAGTTGTTGACAAAATTCAGAGGATTTTGAATCTCATGGGCGATGCCTGCGGTGAGCTCTCCGAGGGAAGCCATTTTCTCGGATTGGATGAGTTGGGCTTGGGTTGACTTGAGATTTTGGTATGCTTTCTCAATTTCCTTGGCCTGTTCGAGTTCACGGTCTTTTGCTTTTTCCCGCTCTTTTTTGATCGTTATTTCTTTTTGATAGAGGAAGGCATATCTAAGAAGCAATACGAAAAGGATCCCGTAAATCAAGAATGCCCACCAGGTACGATACCAGGGAGGGAGTATGGTAAATGGATACGATGTTTCACTCCAAATCCCATAGGCGTTTAAAGCCTTTACCTGTAGGATGTAATCTCCTTCATAGAGGTTTCCGTAATTGGCGACGTTGTTTTCCGATAAAGGACTCCAAGTTTTATCAAATCCCTGAAGCAAGTATTGATATGAGGTGCTTTTTGCTGAAAAGGGATCATTTACCGAAAATTCAAAACTCACAGAATTGGAAGAAAAGGGCAGTGAAAGTCCATAAGGCACGAATTCATAGGAAACTAAACTGTCAAACCTTATCGCCGCATAGGATTCTTTCAGTGCTTTGAGTTCTTCTTCGGTTTTTTCCAATCCAAAACGAGCAATCATTTCGGTTTTTACAATCAGGCTGTCTTTTGCATACCTGTCGTTAAGGGACGACCATACAACAGACTCCCCATTCACCAGAATATTTTTAAAATGTATTGGAAAAGGCGTACGATTTTTTTTGATAGCGGGATAATCGAATCTCGCCAGCCCTCCATTAGACTTGCACAACCAGAGAATACCTGCTGAGTCAACTAATAGCTCTTCTGCTGAAGGTATGGGAAAACCTTTTTGAACTGAATAATTTTCTACTTCTATTGTTTTGGTTTTTGAATCAAAGCTTACGGCCATTAGATCATCAACCAATTGTCCTTTTATCCAGAATTTGTTGTTGAAGGAATCCGGAAGGATAGTATTAATAAACTTTTCAGTTATTCCATCCGCTCTTCCAAAATTTGTAAAGGTAATTCCATCAAATATACTGAGCCCATTATCGGTACCAAGCCATAGGTTTCCATTTTGATCTCCTTCTATGGTATTTATAAAGTTATTTGGCAAACCATCTTGCGAAGTATACTTCGTAAATGTTTGCTGATCGTATTTCCATAGTGCTTGCGAACTTCCTATCCATATTAGCCCATTCTGATCTTCGTATATAGAATAAATTTTAGTACCTAATTCTTGGGAAGATATAATTTTAAAAAACTGTTTCCCGTCAAACTTATATAATACCTCTGTAGAGGTATCACCATCAGCATTAGAAAACCAAACATTACCCTTTGAATCTATCAGGTGGATTTCGGAAAAAAACGCGGGTAAATCGTAGGATTGAAAATGCAGGCCATCAAACTTAAAAAGTTTATTTGCCACATTTGTAAACCAAATGTTGCCTTTAGGGTCCTGTTTAATTGAAGAGATATTGTTATCAAATTGCCTAGGTCTTTCATTATCTGAAAAATTATAATTGATTATCGTAGAGCCATCAAAATGAATTAGGCCTTTATCATAGGTGCCCAAAAACATATCTCCGCTTATACTTTGAAAGATGCTTCTAAACCGGGATGTATTATCATTAGGGAAAAAATTATTGTAGGTTTTAATTGTTTTATCTAACCTTCCAATAAAGCTCTGACCATAAATCCAGGTATTGTTATCAGGATCTTTATAAGCCCTGGGAAAGGGTAAATCTTTTAATTCTGGTAGATCATTAAAATCAATAGAGATAGTGCCTTTCATTTTTTTTATACCACTATTGGAATCCACCCACAAAAATCCGTCTGAATCGGCATGAATATGCCGGCGTCTCTCATCACTTATTTTTCTGGCTTCTTTTCCTTCAATGAAGTAGGTTCCTGAAACAGCTGTTACATAAAAGCTGGATTCATTCAAAGCATAAAAATCAATTATTCTTGAATCAGGTAAAATCGATTGTAAATCGATCTCTTCAAAAGCTCCTTGTTTCAAGTGAAAAAGCCTTTTGTCGTCGAAATCAAATAAAATGAATCCTCTTTTGCCAAGATCTTGAATATGAATACCATTATTTATCTTCAGATTTAAATCTTTTGTACTATAGGAGGCTTCTATTTGCTCATTTTTGTGTTTAAGAAGATTGTTGTATTTAAGAAGTTTTTGCTCTTCTAGATTTAATACCCAAATGGACTGGTCCATTCCTGAAATCATGGCCGGGTATGATCCTGCTAATTCCTCGAACTGCAGTCCGTCAAAAATGAGAAATTTATATTCTACGGTATCAGCAACTGGTTTATATCTCCAGATTCCTAATTGATTATTTTTATCCTGAATAACAGTGGCTGTATAAAAACCTGGGTCATCATGGAGTTCAAAATCCCGGAATTCTCGTCCATCAAATCGGATAGGGTAATCTGGACCTACCATCCATAGGTTGTGGTCATCGCCATAAAAAATGTCTTTAAAATTCGAAGCTGGTAAGCCGTCTTTGGGAGTAATGGAGGAGATAACTTCTTTGCCATAATCAGGATCTAAAGAGAAGGGCCTCTTACTCACGATAAGGTCTTCTTTGGGTACTTTTGGTCCAACTTTAAATTCAACAATTTCCGGTTCCGGAAAGCTGTCCCGGTAAACAATCCCTAATTCTCTTTTAGAAATAGCTTCTCTTTTAGATTCAGGTTCACCGGTACAACTTAAAAAAAGTGGAACGAGGCCTAAAAACAGGAGATATTTTATTATACTTTTTTCTAAATGGGTATGCATATTCAAAATGGTTTTCCTTTAATCTGATGGGTACATCCTCTTAGATCAACACCATACCAGATATTAAAAATTAAGTTTTCTTCTATTCTTGTGGGTTTCCCTGTAAAGCAAAAGAGGAAGATTTTTCCTTTGTCATGACCTGAGAATTCAAATGAAATTTTACTAGGCATCGTTGTTTTCTACTTTGAGGCTTATAAAAAATTCAGTTCCTTCACCTTCCTTACTCTCCACCTTCAACTCCCCGCCATGCGCTTTTACAATGTCATAAGATAAGGATAATCCAAGTCCCGTTCCCGAACCCGTTGGTTTGGTGGTGAAGAAAGGTTGGAAGATTTTGTCTTTGACGGAGTCTGGGATTCCGTTGCCATTGTCTTTTACCGAAATTTCAATTCCAGTTTCTGTCTTTTTTGAGGAAACAATTACCTCGGGTGAATAGCCATCAATTCCCGATTTGGCCTTTTCATTCACCGCATAAAAGGCATTGTTGATCAGATTGAGAAGGACCCTTCCGATATCTTGGGAGACCACTTCCAACTTGGGAAGATTTGGGTCAAAATCGGTTTTGAAGTCGGCTGAAAAACTTTTGTCTTTAGCCCGCAATCCATGATAACTAAGTCGGAGGTATTCATCTGCAAGAGCATTCAGATCGGTCAGTGTTTTTTCTCCGGAATTGGTTCTGCTATGCTCGAGCATACCTTTGACGATGGCTCCAGCGCGCTTGCCATGGTGATTGATCTTTTCCTCATTACTTTCGATATCTGCTGCGAGAAGTTTGACTTCTTCCAAATCACCCTTTTCGATTTCCTCTTTCAGGTCGGCGATCAATTCTTTGTTTATCTCGGAGAAGTTGTTGACAAAATTCAGAGGATTTTGAATCTCATGGGCGATGCCTGCGGTGAGCTCTCCGAGGGAAGCCATTTTCTCGGATTGGATCAATTGGGCTTGGGTGGATTTAAGTTGATTGTAGGCCCCTTCGATTTGAAGTTTTGATTTATGTTTTGCCCTATTGTTTCTATAGAGAAAAAATGTAACGATCAATAAGATTAAGATACTCCCCAAAAAAGTATAAGTTCTCAATTTTGATTGAAACTCTTTATTGGCTCTTTCAATTTCAGCCTGGCGTTGTTGCTCATCAAAGTCAATCAAATCAGCAAAGCCTGTAATTTTATTTAAGTACTCAAGGCTATCCCTATAGGCCAGTGCCATCTTATTGTATTCGAGGGCTTTAGCTGGATCCCTTTTTTCATAAAAATTTGAAAGGAAAATTGAAGCTAGGGAAACACTTTTATAAAGCTTGTTATTAAGTGCAAAATCCAATGATTCTTCAGCATAATACAAAGCCGAATCAGGTTGTTCCTTTTCGTTATACAAGTAGGCAATCTCCCTCAAGACATTTTCGTCTCTTATGAAGAGTTTATAATAATATAGAGCAGAATCAATGTTTTGAATATCCTTGTGGATTTTTCCAAGTGTTGCGTAAGCATAGACTCTAACCCAAAAGACATTGAGAGAATCAGCTTGTTGTTTCGCGCGATAGCTATAGAAAAAAGCAGAATCAATATTTCCAAGTGCACTGTGAGTTCTCCCTAAATTTGCTGAGGTAATGGAGAGGAAATTCTGATTATTTGCTTTATAAAATGCATCATTTGCCTTTTTATAGTATTCCAGAGATTCTTCATATTTTAAACTACTCTCCATGTTCATTCCCAAATTTATCAAAAACAGACCTTTCAGATCTGACCCATATTCTTCAGCTTTGCGGAGCCCTTCAAGGTTAATTCGGTACGATGTTATTGCATTTCCTAAGATCCTGTGAGACAATGCCAAAAGATGAAGGACACGCAATTCTTCCTCCTTATAGCCAATAGCTTGCGCCATCTTAAGTCCCTTAGATGCATAATATATCCCGGAATCTGGCCGACTGAATTTATGGTAATTCGCTAAGTTGACCAGCACCTCTACCCTAGAGGAATCAGAAAGATTATTATTCAGTTCCCTCAGCAAACTGTCATAGATGGGATCTCGATTAATGGGCTCGCTAAGCTCCTGACTCATCCCAAAAAAAGAGCTGAAAATACAGAAAAGGAGGAATGATAACTTTTTCATTTTTTCGGTATTATTAACGTGAACTTTGTTCCTTTTCCTTCCTTACTCTCCACCTTCAACTCCCCGCCATGCGCTTTTACAATGTCGTAAGATAAGGATAATCCAAGTCCCGTTCCCGAACCCGTTGGTTTGGTGGTGAAGAAAGGTTGGAAGATTTTGTCTTTGACGGAGTCTGGGATTCCGTTACCATTGTCTTTTACCGAAATTTCAATTCCAGTTTCTGTCTTTCTTGAAGAAACAATTACTTCGGGTAAATAACCATCAATTCCCGATATTGCCCTTTCATTCACCGCATAAAAGGCATTATTGATCAGGTTGAGAAGGACCCTTCCGATATCCTGGGAGACCACTTCCAACTTGGGAAGATTTGGGTCAAAATCGGTTTTGAAGTCAGCTGAAAAACTTTTGTCTTTAGCCCG
>JABXHZ010000125.1 GCA_013373335.1 Cyclobacteriaceae bacterium
ATCAAAAATACCAAGCCAAAAATTGTAGCAAATTGACGTACTTTCATAGTTTAGGCGAATTTGAAAATAAAATCATTTTAGCTTTGAATTTGTTTTGACAAGACTTTAATAAAAAGCTTAATCTCAAGAATAAATTAATCACCGATTTTAGCGAAAGAAGGCGAAAAATGCTAGTAAAGCACCAAAATGTAGAATTAGAACTTTTAAAAGAAAAAGCGATATGGTGGCCTGAAATGCATGTGTTATTTATTTCAGATCTTCATTTTGGCAAAGCATCCCATTTTAGAAAATCAGGAATCCCTATTCCAGAACCTATCCATCACAAAGATTTAGATAAGCTTGAATTTCTTTTTAATACCTATGCTCCAAAACAGGTTTTTTTTCTAGGTGATTTGTTTCATAGTGATTGGAATGAAACATGGGGACATCTTATGGATTTTTTAACCCAATTTGAAGATGTGAAATTTTCCCTGGTCAAAGGAAATCATGACATCTTACCCCCTATTCTATATGATGAAGCCCCTTTCGAACTATTGAACCAACCGGTCTTTATAGATTCTTTAGTTTTATCTCATGAGCCATTGAATGAGGTTCCGGAAGGATATTTAAATCTATGTGGTCATGTTCATCCCGGAATTCGCTTGAAAGGATTGGGTAGGCAATCAGTCCGGATTCCATGCTTTTACAAGACAAATCAAACTCTAATCCTTCCGGCTTTCGGGGAATTTACTGGCTTGGCTTTAGTTCAAGTTAATGAAAGTGCCTCCATTTTTGGAATTACTCCTACCAAGGTATTTCCTATCCTTTCTTAAAATGATTGGCAAAATCCTTGGGGATGTTTAGCTTTGGCTTGAATTTGATTTTTAAATGGCAAATTATCCTCGAAAAAAGAAACGTCTGGGTCATTTCAAATTTGGTAGTGTACTTTTCAGCACCACCCTTTCCTTATTTATTGTAGGCCTATTTGGGACTATTTTAATTCAGGCGAAGGGATTGACAAGTATGATCCGAGAAAATATTGAAGTTCAGGTTTTCTTGGACAAAAACCTTTCGGAAGCAGAATTAAAAAACCTGGAAGAAAACCTTAAAAACAGACCTTTTGTACTTCGAAAAGACGATTCAGTCTCCTTTCGCTTTATCTCAGATGAAGAGGCGGCACAAACTTTCATTGAGAGTACAGGAGAGGATTTTACTAAGTTTTTGGAGGACAATCCACTTCGGGATAGTTTCGTTTTCACGGTTGCAGAAGAATTTCAGACCTCAGATCAATTAGAACAAATCAGTCAAGAGATTCAAACCCTTTCTGGAGTATTTGAAGTTTCTTACATGACTGATCTTGTGGATTCCATCAATCGGAATTTATTAAAAATCAGCTTGGTCATGGGAGGATTTATCTTGATTTTGGTGATTACGGTCGTCATGCTGATTAACAATACCATCCGGCTTGCCTTGTTCTCCCAAAGATTCCTGATTCGATCCATGCAATTGGTTGGAGCTACTAGAGGATTTATTCGAAAACCCTTTTTGATCCGTTCCTGGGTTTTCGGAATGATCGCGGGTTTGATGGCTTCATTGATTTTATATGGCTTGATTTCCTACACCCAGTCCGCCATAGAAGGATTCGCGTTACTTCAAAATCAAGAGTTGCTCTTTGCTTTATTCGGAGTTCTGATTTTAGCCGGTGGAATTTTATCTGTTCTAAGCACGCTACGAGCAGTGAATAAATATTTAAATATGTCTTTGGACGAACTATATTAATCTATGAGCAAAGCTTCATTTCCATTTTCCAAGAAAAATTACAAGCTGATGTTTATCGGCATCGCTTTAATCATTTTAGGCTTTGTCTTGATTGCTTTGGATCCTGAACAGCATGGGAATGGTGTTCTTGGCCTTACTATTGGTCCGATCGTCACCTTGAGTGGTTTTTTGTTTGAGATTTATGCTATTCTGGCAAAATCTGAATAAAGAACCTAAGCTTTATGAATACGCAGCAGGAGGCATATGCCGAACTTTTCTTAGTAGACAAACCACTGGAGTGGACCTCATTTGATGTGGTAAAAAAGATTCGGAATACTCTTAAAATCAAAAAGGTCGGACATGCTGGTACCCTAGATCCATTAGCAACCGGGCTTTTGATTGTCTGTGCCGGGAAGATGACCAAACAGATTGAAAACTTTATGGGAAAGGAAAAAGAGTACACCGGTACTTTTGTCCTTGGAAAAACCACTGAATCGTTTGATTTAGAAAAGCCTGTACTAGAAGTAGCCGATCCAAGTCATCTTTCTTTAGAAGACATACAACAAGCCGCAAAGCAATTAACAGGCGATATCTTGCAAGTCCCTCCTATGCATTCAGCTGTGAAAGTTGATGGAAAACGAGTCTATGAATCAGCTAGAGCAGGTAAGTCACTTAAGTTAGATCCCCGTCCTGTCCAAGTCAGAGAGTTTGAAATAACTCGTTTTGAGGGAAATGAGGTTGATTTTCGAATTTCTTGCTCTAAAGGAACTTATATTCGTAGTCTAGCCAGAGATTTGGGGGACATCCTCCAAGTGGGTGCTTATCTAAAATCCCTATGTCGTACTCGTATCGGGGAATTTCATTTATCGGAAGCATATTCGCTTCCAGAATTAATTGAAACGATAAAATCTCGTCATACGCATGAAAATCTATGAAGGACTAAGTGAATTCAAGGCTGTACCCAATCCGGTAGTCACTAGCGGAACTTTTGACGGGGTGCATCTTGGCCACCAAAAAATCCTTCAACGAATTCGGGAAATTGCGCGGTCTATTCAAGGAGAAACCATCTTGCTGACGTTTTGGCCGCATCCAAGATTGGTGCTTTATCCCGAAGAGCATAACCTTCGCCTGCTTTCCACCTTTGAAGAAAAAACCAAACTTCTTCGTCAGTTTGGAATCGATCACTTGATTACTATCCCATTTACTAAAGAGTTTTCCCAAATGAGCTCCAAGGAGTTTATCCAAAAAATTCTAGTGGATAAAATCCATACCCGTAAACTAGTCATTGGATACGACCATCGCTTTGGAAAAAACAGGGAAGGTTCTTTTGAATACCTCCAAGAACATGCAGGGGACTTTGGGTTCGAGTTGGAAGAAATCTCCCGTCAGGATGTAGATGCAATAGGAGTTTCCAGTACTAAAATCAGAAAAGCCTTAGAATCTGGAGATATTCAGACGGCAAACTCATTTTTAGGCAGGTCGTATGAATTAAATGGGATTGTTATAAAGGGGCAGCAAATCGGCCGATCAATTGGATTTCCTACCGCTAATGTACATATTCCGAATAGCTACAAACTCATTCCAAAAGACGGAGTTTATGCTGTAGAAGCAGAGGTAAACGGAAGCCTATTCAAAGCCATGTTGAATATAGGTAATCGCCCAACTGTGGATGGTACTCAAAAGAGCGTAGAAACGCATCTATTTGATTTTCAAGGTGATTTATACGGAAAACAAATCACAATTTACTTGAAAGCCTATCTACGCGAAGAGCAGAAATTTGAAAGTTTATCAGCCTTGCAGGCCCAATTGCTGAAGGATCAGCAACAAGCTAAAATGTTACTATAAACCCAAAAATAATGATCAACAAAACGGTTAAAGATGCCAGAGAAGCCGTCAAAGATATCCCAAGTGGAGCATTTTTAATGATGGGCGGTTTCGGCTTATGTGGAATCCCTGAGAATTCAATTGCCGCACTTCTCGAAAGGGATATTAAGGATCTAACAATTGTCTCTAACAACGCTGGAGTAGATGATTTTGGAATTGGCCTTCTTCTAAAGAGGCGAATGGTCAAAAAAATGATTTCCAGTTATGTTGGAGAAAATGCTGAATTTGAACGCCAACTTTTGAGTGGGGAATTGGAAGTGGATTTGATTCCTCAAGGAACCTTGGCAGAACGGGTCCGAGCTGGAGGAGCTGGTATTCCTGCTTTTTTTACTCCTGCAGGAGTGGGAACTGAAGTAGCAGAAGGAAAAGAAGTCCGTGAATTTGATGGTAAGCTTTATCTCATGGAACGCTGGTTGCGAGCAGATTTCTCCCTGGTAAAGGCATGGAAAGGCGACACAGCCGGAAATTTGATATTCAAAGGAACTGCAAGAAATTTCAACCCAATGATGGCTGCTGCAGGGAAAATAACAATTGCTGAGGTGGAAGAACTCGTGCCAGCTGGTGAATTGGATCCAAATCAAATCCATACCCCTGGCATTTATGTTCAGAGGATTTTCCAAGGGGAAAATTATGAAAAGAGGATCGAGCAAAGGACTACAAGATCCTAATCCATCAATTTATAAACCCAAACACCCACAGACATGCTAAGTAAACAACAAATCGCCCAAAGAATAGCCAAAGAAGTAAAAAATGGGCAATACATCAATTTAGGAATAGGAATCCCAACCTTGGTGGCCAATTATATACCGGAAGATCTGGAGATTGTTCTTCAATCTGAAAATGGCTTGCTGGGAATCGGCCCCTTCCCTACCGAAGCTGAAATTGATCCAGATCTGATCAATGCCGGAAAGCAAACCATTACCATGGTAAAAGGCTCTGCCATTTTTAATTCTGCTGAATCTTTTGCCATGATCCGAGGGGGACATGTGCATTTGACAATTTTAGGTGCCATGGAAGTTTCCGAAAACGGAGATATTGCTAATTGGAAAATCCCAGGTAAAATGGTTAAAGGAATGGGAGGTGCTATGGATTTGGTGGCCTCTGCTGAGAATATCATCGTGGCTATGCAGCACTGTTCAAAAAGCGGAGATTCAAAATTATTGCCTGAATGTACCCTTCCAATTACTGGCATCCGTTGTGTGAAAAAGATTGTGACCGATTTGGCTGTTTTGGAAATCCATCAGGAAGGAGGATTTATTCTGAAGGAACGTGCACCAGGAATAAGTGTAGAAGAAATCAAACAAAAAACAGCAGGAAAACTCATCATTGAAGGCGATATTCCAGAAATGAATATTTAAGTCATCTACTTGAATCACTTAAACTTGGAATTTGGAAAGATGAGGTTAAAATTTGCGGCATGAAAAAATCAGAAATTAACTTTCAAGTAGAACTTGACCAGGATAATCTTCCCAAAGAAATCCTTTGGAGCGCCACTGATAAAGAAGAGGAAGGGGCCGAATCGACACGGAGCATCAGCGTCAACGTTTGGGATAATTTAAACCAAAGTACACTTCGAATAGATTTGTGGACAAATGAAATGTCTGTAGTGGAAATGAAGCGATTCTACATAGATATAATTGGTGGAATGGCTCAAACTATACTAAATAGCACCGGAGATGAATTTATGTCGGAAGAAATGAAGGATCTGTGCGACCGACTTGTCCGGCATGTCAACGAAGAAAACTCAAAAAATAACCGCTAAAAACATGAAGGAGTCTGGAAAAACCCAGACTTCTTTTTTTTATAAGAAGAAAATATTTTTTCTGAATTTTTAATAAAAGAAACTCCCTCCTGATAAATCCTTAACAATCAATAAGAATCTTTAATTGTTTTGTTAAAAACGTATCAAGTTTCCATTTTACCGAAATAATTTTCCAGAAATTACATAAATGATTTTCTATGTAATTCCATTGAATATTCACTTTTTGATATAAATTTCGACTGAAAAAATAGCTTTCACCCAAAGGCTGCAAGCTTTTATCAATTAAAATCCAAATTAGCCTATGAGCAATTTTACTTCAAAATTCCAGAGGAGCATGCTACTTTGTTTCCTCTTGGTTTCCCTAGGTATGGGAAGAGTTTTTGCACAAACGACTATCTCCGGAACAGTCACTGATGCAGATACTAAAGAAACATTAGTCGGAGTAAACATCATCGTTAAAGGAAAGGTAATCGGTACAATTACTGACCTAGATGGAAAATACTCACTTAATGTTAATCAAGCTCCTCCATTTACCTTGATTTTCTCTATGGTTGGATATAGCAGCCAGGAAATTGAGGTCACAGGTGGAATGAGCACTTTGGATGTTCAATTATCAGAGGCCACAGTTTTGGGACAAGAAGTGGTTGTATCTGCATCCAGAGTTGAGGAAAGTGTCATGAAATCACCGGTGTCTGTTGAGAAAATGGACATTATCGCGATTCGAGAAGCACCTCAGGCCAGTTTCTACGACGCCCTTAACAATTTGAAAGGAGTAGAAATGAGCACCCAATCTCTCACGTTTAAATCCTTCAATACCCGTGGATTCAATGCTAACGGTAACGTGAGAACAGTACAGATGATCGACGGAATGGACAACCAGGCTCCTGGTTTGAATTTCTCCGTAGGTAACATCGTAGGTATTTCTGAATTGGACTTGGAAAGTGTTGAATTGCTTCCAGGAGCATCATCTGCCCTATACGGACCGAATGCTATCAATGGTATTCTCCTAATGACTTCCAAGAATCCTTTCCAATATCAAGGTCTTTCCGCAAATGTGAGAACTGGTATAATGAGTGAAGATGGCCGTTCTACTGCTTCTACAGGATTCTATGATTTCAGTGCACGTTATGCAAAAGCATTCAATGATAAAGTAGCTTTCAAGGTCAATTTACAATATCTGAAAGCTGATGACTGGCAAGCAAATGACTTCCGTGATCAATCCCTATTAAATGGATTCGATATCGCCAATGGTACTAGAGAAAATAACCCAGGTTACAATGGCGTAAACGTATATGGAGACGAAACGAATGTAAACATGTTCTCTGTAGCACAGGGAATGGTTGCTGCAGGCGTACTTCCAGAAGCTGCTTTGGGAATTATTCCAACAAACGTAAACGTTTCTAGAACAGGTTATTTTGAGCGTGATGTTGCTGATTATGGAACGAAATCCTTGAAATTGAATGCTGCTTTGCATTGGAGATTAAATGACCGCGTTGAAGCAATTCTACAAGGAAATTACGGTTTCGGTACTACTGTGTATACAGGTGCTGACCGCTATTCCATTGCTAACTTTAACCTAGGTCAATACAAGGCAGAACTTAGAGGTTCAAACTGGTATTTAAGAGCTTACACGACACAAGAAAGATCTGGTGATGCTTACGCTGTGGGAATCGCAGCTCAAGGAATCAACGAAGCTTGGAAACCAAGTACACTTTGGTTCCCTCAATACGTTGGGGCCTATGCACAAGCTATTCAAGGTGGTTTGACACCAGAACTAGCACATGGAGCAGCTAGAGCTTTCGCAGATCAAGGTAGATTTTTGCCAGGAACTCCAGAATTCAACCAAGCCCTGGCAGATGTCACCTCTCGTCCAATCCCTGGAAATGCTTCAGGCGTAGGTGCTCGATTCGTAGACAAAACCAACTTGTATCACGTAGAAGGTTCTTATAATCTAAGTGACCAAATCAAATTTGCTGAATTTGTGGTAGGTGCTAACTACCGTGTTTATCAGTTGAATTCAGAAAAGACTCTTTTTGCTACAGATGAAAATGGCAATGAATTCAACATCAAGGAATATGGCGGCTATGTGCAAGGATCCAAGTCTCTATTTGACGACAAATTCAAATTGACTGCTTCTGTCCGTTATGATAAAAACGAAAACTTTGCAGGACAATGGTCTCCTCGTGTTTCTGGTGTTTATTCAACAGGAAATCACAACTTCAGAGCATCTTATCAGACAGGTTTCCGTATCCCAACAACGCAAGACCAGTATATTGACTTATTGACTCCTCAAGCGAGATTGTTGGGTGGTCTACCTCTATTCAGAGATCGTTATAACTTCAATACTAACCCAGTTTATACCCTTACTACGGTACAAAACTTCGGTGCAGGCGTAGGTGCAGATGTTTCAAATCCTGCAATAATTCAAGCGGCTATCTCACAGGCAACTCAAATTGTCCTTCAGCAAGTTGCAGCAGGTCAGATTCCAAATGACCCGGCAGCCATTGCAGCGGCTATTCAGGCTTTAACTCCACAGCTTGTTCCTGTTATTGCTGCAGAGAACAACCTGGACTCACTTCAACCATTTGAATTGACAGAATTCAAGCCTGAGCGAGTGAAGTCTTTCGAAGTAGGTTACAAAGGAATCTGGGGTAACAGATTATTAGTAGATGCTTATGCTTACTTCAACCGATTTGAAAACTTCATCGGAGGTCAAGTATTAGTACAGGATGGAGATCCAACTACTGGTAGCCTAGGTCCAAATGCCATTACCGGTTTGAACCTAATTGGAGTTGGTCCAGGCGGAAGAAATGTATTCTCTATCCCAGTCAACAGAACAGAGATCATCAAATCTTGGGGATGGGCTTTAGGATTGGATTACAAGTTTAACAAAGGGTATACCTTGGGAGGTAATGTTTCTTACAACACCCTATCCAACTTGGATGAATTGGCAGAGACTGGCTTCCAGCCTTCATTCAACACCCCTGAATATCGATATGTCGTAAACTTTGCAAACCGTGAAGTTTGGAAAAACTTTGGTTTTGCTATGGCTTACAGATGGCAGGGAGAATTTGCATGGCAGTCATCCTTCGTAGGACCGGCTGTTTCTGCAGGACAGCTTTCAGTAATGCCAGCCTTTGGAACATTCGATGCTCAAGTTAGCTACAAGTTGAAAAGCTTAAAATCCATCTTGAAGATTGGTGGATCCAACCTATTCAGCAATGGATATCGTCAAGCTTGGGGCAACCCAACTGTTGGTACCATGTACTTCGTAAGCTTGACTTTCGATGAGTTCTTGAATTAATAACAATCAACCACCAACCTTACAAAAAAGACCGCCATAAAGCGGTCTTTTTTTATCTAGCTATGTTTCTAAAAAAATCATTTCACTTCATGAAAATATTCTCTTCCAAACACTCGGGAATATATCCAAACAGGTATTTGATCATGATAGGGCATTAAATCCTTGAGAACCTTTTGTTGACTCTGATGAGCCTGCATTGCACTTAAGACTTGCTTGAAACTTTCATGCGTATCGATGGAAAAATCTGGAAGTGGAAGACCCATTTCAGGATCTTTTGGATAATTCCGTTGAAAGCCTTCGGAAACCTTCAGCGCAAAAGCAATCTGGTTAGGTGAAAGCGTAACTTGAAAAAGCTGAGATGGAGAAAAGTCTGAATGCCCCTTATTTTCCAAAAAAACTTCCTGCAGAGCTAAACCGCTCAATTGATGATCGGAATGTCCATAAAGTCCAACCTTGGAATCATAACTTAGTAATACATCCGGCTGAATTTTATCAATCCAGTTTTTGGCAATGGTTTTAATACTATCTAAACCCATTTCAGCCAAACCACCATCGGGGAAAGCTAATAAGTGTAAATCCTTCACTCCTATCACATCTGCGGATGCTTTCATTTCAAGGGATCGAATTTCTCCCAATTCCAGTTTTGAAAATTTCCCCTCTGTGTCTCCCGCTTCTCCCTTTGTGAGACAAACTA
>JABXHZ010000037.1 GCA_013373335.1 Cyclobacteriaceae bacterium
AACCCACGCTTTGCACATCAACGAACCTATTTGGCACAAGTTGAGGGAATTCCCGATCAGGAGGCTTTAAAGCAGTTAGGTAAGGGAGTAGATATCAATGTGGAGGGGAAAATCTATAGAACCAAACCAGCTCTTGCTAAAATTCCTGAAGAAATTCCAGCCTTACCAGATCGGGATCCTCCGATCCGCTATCGCAAAAATGTTCCCGACACTTGGATATCACTGACCTTGATCGAAGGTAAAAATCGTCAAGTAAGAAAAATGACCGCAGCGGTAGGATTCCCTACCCTGAGATTGGTTCGATGGGCCGTAGAAAAATTGACAATAGAAGGATTTCAAGTGGGAGAAGTAAGGGAGATGGGGCAAGATGAGATTTATCGGGCCTTGGGAATGAGTGGTTTTCGAAGAAAATAAGAGGAGTTTTTGCTCGCCAAGACGCAGCGGCGCAACGATGTTTTCTCCCGCAAAGAGGGAAGAGGCAAAGTTTTTTTTAAGTAGTTCTGCTTTCGGAAAAGCAGGAAAGATCTTGACAAAATCCTCCGTGGGATTGCTCCTTCCTTCTATTCAGCTTTTGAACTCAAGAAAACAGAAGTCTGGATTAAGACAAATACCCAGCTTTCAGGAAAGCAGCATAACCATCAATTGATAAAAACCTTTGCGCCGTTGCGTCTTTGCGAGAGATGTTCTCTCTTAAAAATTCCTAAAAATCCGTTTGCCCCAAGGCAATACCGCTCCAATGAATTAAGATTGCGCTTGGGACAAATTGTTCTATTTTTACAGCATTCATAGAAAAAGCAAGGCAAATGTATCAGGATAAAATCCAAGCCGTTATAGAAGAAGTCCGAAAAGTAGTAGTAGGACAAGAAAAGATGGTTAATCGCCTGTTGATCGGGCTTTTTACCAATGGACACATTTTGTTGGAAGGGGTGCCAGGTTTGGCCAAAACCTTAACAGTCAACACCCTTGCGAAAGTTTTACATTTGGATTTCAATAGGATTCAGTTTACGCCCGATTTGCTTCCAGCGGATTTGATTGGAACGATGATTTACAATCAGCAGAATGGAGACTTTGAGGTGAAAAAGGGACCGATTTTCGCCAATTTGATATTAGCTGATGAGGTAAACCGTTCTCCTGCCAAAGTACAATCTGCACTTTTGGAAGCCATGCAGGAAAAGCAGGTAACCATCGGGGAAACGACTTTTCAGTTGGATCGGCCCTTTTTGGTCTTGGCTACCCAAAACCCGGTAGATCAGGAAGGAACCTATCCGCTTCCTGAAGCGCAGGTAGACCGATTTATGATGAAGGTCCACATTGATTATCCAAGCAAGGCAGATGAAATGGAAGTTATGCGCCGGATGGCGAATATGTCCTTTTCCTCAGAAGTGAATGCAGTACTTTCCAAGCAGGATATTTTTGATATTCGAAATGAAATCAACGGAATTAAAATCGCGGAGCCACTAGAGCAATACATTATTGAGTTGGTATTTGCAACGCGTTTTCCTGAACAGTATGGCCTGAAGAATGAAGCCAAATACATTCAGTTTGGAGTTTCGCCTCGCGCGAGTATTAATTTGAATCTTGCTTCTAAGGCAGTAGCCTACTTTGACGGGCGAGATTATGTGCTTCCGGAGGATATCAAGGAAGTAGCTGAAGATGTCATGAATCATCGAATTATTCTCAATTATGAGGCTGAAGCAGACGGAATCAATACTCGGGACTTAGTTCGGATCCTTCTCGAAAAGGTACCGATTAACAAGTCGGTAACATTGAAATAACACAAAAAAACCCAAAATAGAGGCTTTCTGGAAGGAAAGCCTTTTTTTATGCATTTCCTGTTAATCCAATATTAAATTCTGAATTTATTTTTAAAAAAAGCATAATTCAAAAAATTCTCTTGTAGTCTCAAATTGAGGCACTTTTGTACCGTCGGATTGAAACAAAATAAAAAAACGACGGAAACCATGAAAAAAACAGCCCTATTCGTAAACCTATTACTTGGGTCGCTTCTTATTTTTTCTTCTTGTATTGAAGGGAATGAAAAGCCAGTGATCGATCCCGGGAATGGTGGATCAGGAAACGTATTGGTAGTAGACTCAAACATCACTTCCAGTACTACTTGGGAAACAGGAAAAACTTATGTCCTTTCGGGCAGAATTTCTGTAACCGCTGGAAACACCTTGACTATTCAGGAAGGTGTAGTAGTAAAAGGAGAAGTTGGAACTGGGTCAAATGCATCAGCTTTGATCATCGCTCGCGGTGCAAAAATCAATGCCTTGGGAACTGCTACAAGTCCAATCATTTTCACCACAATTGCCGATGAAATTCAGCCAGGTCAAATCGTATCCCCTAACCTTGATCCTGATTTGTCAGGTTTATGGGGAGGTCTTTTGATTTTGGGAAATGCTCGAGGGTCCTTTGCAGGTGATATCTCTGAAGTTCAAATTGAAGGAATTCCACCATCAGATACCAATGGTCTATACGGTGGAGATAATGATGAAGATAATTCTGGAGTATTAAGATATGTTTCCATTCGTCACGGTGGTGCCAATATCGGTGAAGGTAACGAAATCAACGGATTGACTCTTGGTGGAGTTGGTTCTGAAACTGTTATCGAAAACGTGGAAATCATCGGAAACCAAGACGATGGTATCGAGTGGTTCGGTGGAACTGTTTCTGTGAAAAATGCGATCATTTGGAATGCTGGTGATGATGCCTTGGATACAGATCAGGCTTGGGCTGGTACTCTTGATAATTTCGTAGTTATCACAGGAGGAGAGACTGACCACGCATTGGAAATTGATGGTCCAGAAGGATCTTATAATGCGGCTCACACCCTTAAAAATGGTACTATCAAAGGAAATGACGTTGCGGAATTTGGTGATTTCCGAGATGGTGCAAGAGGAAGTTTTGAAAACATCTATTTCTATAATTTCTCTAGCCCTGATGATACAAATGGAAGAGGAGACCTTTCTCTTTCAGGAGATAAGACAATCGCAAATTTTGCTGACGGCGTATTGACTTTCTCAAATCTTCAAGCAACTCTGGCACAAGGAGTAACCTTAGACCAAGTATTTAAAGGAGGAACAGATGCATTTGCAAGTTCTGTAGAGCTTGGCGCTAACACAGTGGGAGCTGACCTCGGTGTTTTCGCAGGATGGTCTTGGGCAAGTGAAGCAGGAATTCTAACAATTCAATAAGATAAAAAAAATGTGGCGGGGCTTGCAAGGTCTCCGTCACATTTCCTATTACTAATTGCTGTATGAAAAAGCATAATACTAGATCGCTTTCTAAAAGCATCATCACCCTAATCATTATCGTCCTAACCCAGTTTCTGGTAGGATATGTTTTTGCTCAAAATGGCACTATTCGAGGGGCCATTTATGAGGAAGGTACAGGAGAGCCTCTCTTTGGAGTTTCCGTATTGGTAAAAGAAACCGGGACAGGAGCTATTTCTGATTTCGATGGAAAATTTGAAGTTCAGGTAGCACCAGGAACCTACACGCTTCAGATTTCCTACTTGTCCTATACCACGGTGGAATTAACAGCAGTAACTGTTAATGCAGGAGAAGTAACAGTACTCGATGATATTTTGATGGCTGAAGAAGCATCTGAATTAGAGACAGTGACCATTGCAGCTTCTGCAATTCGAACAACAGAATCCGCATTGATGTCGGTAAAAAGAAATGCGGCCAATTTAATGGATGGTATTTCTGCCAGCACATTCCGAAAAATCGGTGATGGAGATGCGGCCTCTGCTGTAAAGCGGGTAACAGGTGTTTCCATTGAAGGCGGCAAGTATGTTTACGTTCGAGGTTTGGGAGACCGCTATACCAAGACCGTATTGAATGGGGTAGACGTTCCTGGTTTGGACCCGGATCGGAATACCATTCAAATGGATATCTTCCCAACCAACGTGATCGATAACATCATCGTCTCCAAGTCTTTTACAGCTGAACTTCCAGCCGATTTCACAGGTGGCGTGGTTGATATCGAAACCAAAGATTTTCCTGAAGAAAAGGTTGCTCGAATTGGAGTGTCAGGTGGATATAATCCTTCTATGCACTTTAACAGCAATTACTTGAAATATGATGGTGGGAAAACCGATTGGTTGGGTTTTGACGATGGAACCCGTGCCATTCCTACTGGAGGCAGAACAGATATTCCTCAGTATGGGGATGTGGTGGGTAATCCCAATTCACCACTTGGACAAGAATATCAAAGCATTCTAGGAGGTTTTAATAAAACATTGGGGGGATATAGAACTAGCTCTCCTATGGATTTTGGATTGAGCCTTTCCCTCGGAAACCAAATGGTGAGACCTAAGGTGACTTGGGGATACAACGTCGCTTTGACTTATAAAAATGATACAGAGTTTTATCAGGATGCTGAGTTTAATCTGTATGCAAAGCCTCGTGAGTCTTCTAACCTTGAACTGGAACCTCTTGAAAGACAAAAAGGTGATTATGGTGTCAATAATGTCTTGCTAGGCGGATTGGCTGGTATTGCCATGAAAACAGATAATGCTAAGTACAAATTAAACCTGATGCATCTTCAAAATGGTGAATCTAAGGCAGGTGAATTTGACTTCTTAAATACCAATTTGGGAGCAAACTTTGAAGCTAAACAATACAACTTGGAGTATTCTCAAAGAAGTTTGACAAGTGTCTTACTTAGTGGAGCGCACTTTTTGAATGGAAGAGATTGGGAAATCAATTGGAAGATTGCACCAACTGTATCTACTATTGAAGATCCAGATATCCGATTCACTCGATTCAGATTACCAAATAATACCATTTCAACAGAAGTGGGTCTTCCTACTCGTATCTGGAGATCCTTGGAAGAATATAACCTAAATGGTAAACTAGATGTGACTCGTCATTTGAATCTATTCCAGCGTGATTCCAAGTTGAAGTTTGGTGGAAATTACGTTATCAAATATCGAGACTTTAATATCCAAAGCTTCCAGTTTGCTACAGGTAATACCCAATTCACCGGAGATCCAAATGAGATCTTAAATTCTGGAAACTTATTTTCTGCTGAAAACAGAAATGGAGTAAGATATAACGCAGATTTTATTCCGATAAACCCAAATGAATATCAATCTATCCTTACTAACATAGCGGGATATGGTTCATTGGAAGCTAGTCCTTCAGATCGGCTGAAAGCGATCATGGGTCTTCGGGTAGAAAAATACAATCAGTATTATACAGGTACTAACCAAACTGGAACCATCGTATTTGACTTGGTTGAAATGCTAGATGATCTTGATTTCTTCCCTTCTTTGAATTTGATTTATAACCTAAAGCAAAATCAAAACTTGAGATTCTCAGCATCCCGAACGATTGCTAGACCATCCTTTAAAGAGTTGTCATATGCAGAAATTTTGGACCCAATTACAGGAAGAACCTTCGTTGGAGGGCTTTATCCTGAAACTACGAATGGAGGTTCTGAAGTTTTATGGGATGGTAATCTGACTCCTACTAGAATCAATAACTTTGACTTGAGATGGGAAGCTTTCCAAGATAGAGGTCAAATGCTTTCTGTCAGTGCTTTCTACAAAACCTTCGATAAGCCAATTGAGATGGTTCAGTTCCTTTCTGATCCGGGAGCTTTCCAGCCCCGAAATGTTGGAAATGGTACCGTTGCAGGATTGGAGTTTGAATTCAGAAAAGAGCTTTCCTTCATCGCTCCTGCATTGGAAAAATTCAGCTGGAATACCAACGTGACCGTGACTCAATCTCAAATCAAGATGTCTGAATCAGAATTCCGATCCAGATCCTTAACTGCTCGAGAAGGAGAAAATGTGAAGGATACTCGGGACATGGCAGGTCAAGCGCCTTACATTATCAATACCGGATTAAGTTTCTTGGATTTCAACAGTGGAATTGAGGCAGGTTTATTCTACAATGTTCAAGGATCTACTTTGAATTATGTAGGTTTTGGAAACCGTACTGACACGTACACAGTACCTTTCCATAGCTT
>JABXHZ010000188.1 GCA_013373335.1 Cyclobacteriaceae bacterium
GAAACTCCTTACAGAAAAGTAAAGGATGGAAAGGTAGGTATGAAGCCAGAGGATATTGTTTTCCTAACAGCTGAAGAAGAAGATAATCATAACATCGCTCAGGCGAATGCACCATTGGATGACAAAGGTTCCTTTGTTAACGACCGAGTGAAGGCAAGGTATGAGGGTGACTTCCCAGTATTGGAGCCATCTGAAATCAGCTACATGGACGTTGCTCCTAACCAAATCGTATCGGTTGCTGCTTCCTTGATTCCATTCTTGGAGCATGATGATGCGAACCGTGCTTTGATGGGTTCCAACATGCAACGTCAAGCTGTTCCTTTGATCAAAGCAGAAGCTCCTATTGTAGGAACTGGTTTGGAAGGAAAAGCTGCTCGTGATTCTCGAGCATTGATTATTGCCGAGGCGGATGGTGTTGTTGATTACGTGGATGCTAATAGAATCCGTATCAAGTACGACCTTTCTGACGATGAACTACTTGTCAATTTCACCGATGAGTACAAAACTTATGATCTAATTAAGTTCAGAAGAACGAACCAGGACACTACAATCAATTTGACTCCACTTGTTTTGAAAGGAGATCGAATTGAAAAAGGTCAGGTTTTAGTTGAAGGTTATTCTACCAATAATGGTGAGTTGGCCTTGGGTAAAAACCTACGAGTGGCTTACATGCCATGGCAAGGATATAACTTTGAGGATGCGATTGTAATTTCTGAGCGAGTAGTTCGTGAAGACATCTTTACTTCCATCCACGTTGAAGAATTCCAGCTTGAGGTACGAGATACCAAGCGTGGGGAAGAAGAATTAACTTCTGAAATCCCTAACGTATCAGAAGAGGCTGTTAAGCACTTGGATGAAAATGGTATTATCACCGTAGGAGCTGAGGTTAAAGAAGGAGATATCATCATTGGTAAGATTACTCCGAAAGGAGAGACTGATCCTACTCCGGAAGAGAAACTTCTTCGTGCCATCTTTGGTGACAAAGCGGGTGATGTGAAGGATGCTTCCTTGAAAGCTTCTCCATCATTGAATGGGGTAGTAATCGAGACCAAGCTATTCTCTAGACCCAAGAAAGATAAAGACAACCGTGCTAAGGCGAAGGCTGAAGTTGAAAAACTGAAGGCAAAATACTCCAAAGATCTTTTGGCTATCAGAGCTAGAATGATCGATAAGTTGGTGAAATTGCTTGATGGCAAGACTTCTCAAGGCGTGAAGCACAAGTTTGGTGATGAAATCATCAGCAAGGGAGTGAAGTTCAATCAAAAGAATATTGAGAATAATCTATTCCCTGCGAAAAACCCATATCGAGACGAATCCAATTACAATGTTCCTGAAGAAGCAAACCTTATTTCAGACATTATTTTGGATGATTGGACTGATGATGCAAAAATCAATGAAATGATCGTGAAGTTGGTTAAAAACTACACCAATGCACGAAATGAAATCAGCGGTCAGTTCAAGCGTGAACGATTCACATTAGAAGTAGGAGATGAGTTGCCAGCCGGAATTGTGAAGCTTGCCAAAGTGTACATTGCCAAGAAGCGTAAGCTGAAAGTTGGTGATAAGATGGCAGGTCGTCACGGTAACAAAGGTATCGTGGCAAAGATTGTCCGAGACGAGGATATGCCTTTCTTGGAAGACGGTACTCCAATGGATATCGTATTGAACCCACTTGGTGTACCTTCCCGAATGAATATCGGACAGATCTTCGAAACTGTCTTGGCGTGGGCCGGTCAAAAACTAGGCAAGAAGTATGCAACTCCAATCTTCGATGGAGCTTCTATGGAAGAGGTTTCTGCAGAATTGGAAGCGGCAGGCTTGCCTCCTTATGGCCGAACTTACCTATACGATGGACTATCCGGTGTGAGATTTGATCAACCGGTGACTGTAGGAATTGCATATATGCTAAAACTCGGTCACTTGGTAGACGACAAAATGCACGCAAGATCCATCGGTCCTTACTCTTTGATTACGCAGCAGCCATTGGGTGGTAAAGCTCAGTTTGGTGGACAGCGATTTGGAGAGATGGAAGTATGGGCATTGGAAGCATTCGGTGCATCACACGTGTTGCAAGAGATTTTGACGGTTAAGTCTGATGACGTAATTGGCCGTGCAAAAGCATACGAAGCAATCGTCAAGGGTGAAAACCTGCCAAAACCAAATATTCCTGAATCATTCAATGTATTGGTTCATGAGTTGAGAGGTTTGGCTCTAGAAATCACCTTAGACTAATTAGGCTCATTTGGGCGGGAAACCGCCCTTCACATATCTTTCAAAAATTATGGCGTTCAGAAAAAACAAAAAACTAAACAATGACTTTTCGAGAGTCACCATCAGTTTGGCTAGCCCGGAATCCATCCTGGATAGTTCAAATGGTGAAGTGACCCAGCCAGAAACCATCAATTACAGAACTTATAAGCCTGAAATGGGGGGCTTGTTCTGCGAGCGGATTTTTGGACCGGTCAAAGACTGGGAATGTCATTGTGGTAAATACAAGCGCATTAGATACAAAGGCATCATCTGCGACCGTTGTGGCGTAGAGGTGACTGAGAAGAAAGTACGTCGTGAGCGTATGGGACACATCGAATTGGTGGTTCCTGTTGCCCATATTTGGTATTTCAAATCACTTCCAAATAAAATTGGATACCTTTTAGGTCTTCCTACCAAGAAGCTTGATCAAATCGTTTACTACGAACGATATGTCGTTATTCAGGCTGGTGTGAAAGAGGAAGATGGTATTCAATATCTTGACTTCTTGACTGAAGATGAGTACCTAGATATCATGGACAAACTTCCAAAAGAAAATCACCTTTTGGATGATGATGATCCAAACAAGTTCATCGCTAAGATGGGAGCTGAGGCATTGGAAATGCTTCTTGCCAGATTGGATTTGGATGATCTTTCTTACTCATTGCGTCACCAGGCAGCGACTGATACCTCTCAGCAGCGAAAAGCTGAAGCTTTGAAGAGATTGAAGGTTGTTGAGGCTTTCCGTGATGCTCGTACCCGAATCGAAAACCGTCCAGAGTGGATGATCGTAAGAATGGTCCCTGTTATTCCACCGGAATTGAGACCATTGGTTCCATTAGATGGAGGTCGATTTGCTACATCCGATTTGAATGATTTGTATCGAAGAGTAATCATTCGAAACAACCGATTGAAGCGACTGATCGATATCAAAGCACCTGAGGTGATTTTGAGAAACGAAAAGCGTATGCTTCAGGAGGCCGTTGATTCCCTCTTCGATA
>JABXHZ010000417.1 GCA_013373335.1 Cyclobacteriaceae bacterium
TATTTGGCTTTAAAACTCTTAATTTGGTTCTATTAGATCCCATAAGTTTCCATACAAGTCCTTGAAAACGGATACGATACCATAACTTTCCTCAGCAGGTTTGCGGATAAATTCTACTCCTCGGGAACTGTATTTTTCATAATCCCGATAAAAATCATCAGTATAAAGAAATAGAAAAACCCTTCCTCCCGTCTGGAATCCGATTTGCTTTTCCTGGGCCTCATTGGCTGCCTTGGCTAATAATAAATGGCAAGTCGATCCGGGAGGAGAAACTCTTACCCATCTTTTGCTTTCACTCATTCTTGTGTCTTCCAAAAGCTCAAAATCAAGAACTTGCGTGTAATATTGGATGGCTTCGTCATAGTCTCTGACGAGCAGGGAAAGTTGTCCGAGTTGTTGGGGCATAAGCTTGGTTTTAGACTGCCAATTTAAAGTTTTCCTAGTTCTTGAAAAGCAGTTTAGTTTGAGAGAAAAATCTTTTAGCTATTTAAATACTCACTTCTTTGCTCAAGCTCTTTCAATAGCTCCCACTCCTTGAGATAGCTTTTCCGAATCACCCAGATAAATCCAATCCAAAAACCTACTCCTGTAATCACGCAATAAATGAAGAAGGCAAGGGAAATGTAGGGTTTGAGAGCAATCAAAAACAAAACGATCCCAAGTCCATAAATCAGGTATATCATCGGAGTGAAAATCCGGTGAATGCGCTTCCTCCGGAAAAGGTAAGATTGAATGCTTTTGATGAACTCGGAGGTAGAAAGGTAAATCTCCAAGCGATTCAAACTGATCCGGCTCGATAATTCTAAAATCACCCGGATCACCAATGAACTGATCATTAGAGTTAGGCTTAAAATCAACAGGGGAGTACCAAACTGACCGTATTTGAAAAAGTATTGCGCTAAGATCGAAAGGGTCAAAGTCAAAATACCAATCGTCCAAAACTGATCTCTTTTGAGCTTTCGAAGGGAGTTTTTCGCAGAATTCAGGACCCTGTCTGCACTCAGTTCGCTAGTCGAGGTCCGTTGTGAATTGTAGATTGATTGTATAGGATCAAAGCTTTCCATCAGTGATACAGGGATAAAGTTGTTTTTTGATTCGATGTATTTTTACACGGAGATTCTCTGGGCTCAATCCGAGCGTCTCCTCAATCGTGGGGTAAGGGATTTCTTCCAAAACCATCAAAATAAGAATTCTATTTTGAGGACTCAGTTGATTGATGCAGGCATACATTTTTTGAATTTTTTGTTCCTTTTCAGCATCATATTCCTCTGAGGTCAAAGCAGAGAAAGCATCTTGGTTTTGCTGTTCTTTCTTTTGCTTTTTCAGCTGAAAAAGACAGGTGTTCACGGCAATACGATAGATCCAAGTCTGCCAATTAGCATCTGCCCGAAACTGCTTCCGATGAACCCAAGCCTTAATAAATGTCTCTTGCAAGGCATCCTCGGCCAATTCCTTATCCTGCTGGAAGTAGCCTAGGCAAAGCCTAAAGATTTGATTCTTGTGTTCTTCAAAGCGAGCTTTAAATAGTTTTTCTTCTTCTATTGAATTCAATTTTTCTTCTTCTCAATTCTTAGAGTACGAAAGCGTCTATTTGTTACAAAATGGAGAAAAAAAATGAAGCTTTTCGAAGTGCTTTTAAAAATCGATTCGGGAGTCAGGTAAAAGTGATCTAAAAAATTGATGAAAGAAATGTGTAACAAATTCTATTGGATGAACTCTAACCAACAAAAAATCCGATGAATACAAACACAGTTTCTCTCGAAAAAGCCCAAGCCTCTCAACTCGATCAGTGGAGAATTGAATTGAGTATAAAATGTAAAAATGGGATCAACTTTATATTTGCTGCGGCTTTGATTTGGGCGGGGATAGCCGCTATTTGGAATCTAGGTTTTAGCACCTACAATCAAAGTATACTTACTTTTTCTATCTCTGGATTGATGCTTCCGCTGGCCTGGATTTTTGGAAAAATCATGAAAACGGCTTGGAACGTGGAAGGAAATCCCCTGAATAAAGTGGGGATGATTTTCAACATTGGGCAACTATTCTATTTCCCTTTTCTATTTATCCTGCTAGGCAATCAGCCGGAGTACTTTGCTTTAGGTTATGCGATTATCACTGGCGCGCACTTTTTCCCTTATGCCTGGTATTATAAGACCAATTGGTTTGGTGCTTTTGCCGGGATTATCCCTTTTGGTTCATGGCTTATGGCGTTCTTTTTACCTCAATTTGCTACACTGATTCCAGCTTTCACTTCGGTGTGCTTGGTGATTTTGGGTTTGGGTTTAATGAGAGATTATAAATTGAAAGTAGCAAAAGTACAGTAAATGAGTATCCTTTGAGGTTTCTAAAACCTCGAAGGATTGGAGGTAGGAATAAAAACCTTCGAGGTCGGAAAAAGACCTTAAAGGTTTGATTTACTTCTTCCTTTCTCCTCTAAACGTCCCATTCGGCTGAACAAAGCTCACGGCAATAATTTCTCCGTCTTTTTCTTCAAACTTCAATTTAAAACCATCCA
>JABXHZ010000327.1 GCA_013373335.1 Cyclobacteriaceae bacterium
CATTCAGAAAGCTGTCGCCCGAAATCCTGAGTAGCTTCCCGAGGAAGCTCACATGGTAAATTATCAATGGCCATCATGGAAATGCTATTCTGCTTTCCAAATGCTGAAAGCTCTTTTCCTGTTTCTCGATCAACATCGAAAACAGGCGATGCAATGGTTGAAGGCCGAAGAGTTGTAGGGATATAGCCGTTGATATCACAAGTAATATCCGCAATAACGGAAATTGAGAAATCCGGGGAAGCAATATCATCGAGTTGGAAAAGCTGAGGGGCTTTGGGATCCCAAAAAACTGCTCCTATCAGAATCTCCCCCTGTTCGGCAAATTTGGAGAAGTGACTCTCATATAGCGATGGGTTTTTATAAAACTCTTCCTTATCAAATCCTCCGTCTGTTTTTCTCCGATTGTAATCTCCCACATCCAATTGCACATAGACGGGCTCTTCAAAATATTGGTTTAGAAATTCTTCAGGACTGATTTGACGGATTTGCATGCTATCCAAAATTTCTTTGGCACCTTTTCCAACTCTTCCTGTACCTGTTAAAATTATCCGAACGGGCGGAAGTTGAATTTTCTGCAGTTCTGCTTTTAGGTCTTTTAGGTCGAAACACTCATGAGCGCGCTTGATGTGGAATAGGTCGGTTTTTTGGCCATAGGTCCAAAAAGCATTGTATGCCCCCACTACTCCAGCCCATCTACCGAAGGCAACGACCCGATTACCAGTCTCATCCACCAGCACTTCATAATCAATCAACCGGATATTTTTTTCCAAAATTGCTTGAAGCAGTTTTCGGTTGTAAGGTTGTTTTTTGATGGTATGGGAAAAAAAGAAATAGGTTTTATTGGGGATTAAGTTTTCTATCGGAACTTCTTTCACTCCAAATAACACATCACAGCCGGATATATCCTCCAATACCTCAATTCCTGCTTCTTTATATTCCTCGTCAGAAAATCCCCGGATAGGACTAGATTCTACATAAAACTGAAATTCACCGGCATATTTTTCACCTAGATTTTTGAGTTGATCGGGTGAAAAAGGAGCTCTTTTGTCGGGGGGATTTTTTCCCTCACGGATAATTCCGATTTTCATACAGCGTAAATCTTTACTGGATAAATTTAAGAAATGAACTACCTCTATTTGATCCTTTTATGGGCTTTGTTTTATGCTTTACACAGCATACTCGCTGCAGGCAAGTTAAAAAGAATTCTTAAGGAAAAATTAGGCAATGCCTACAAATGGTATCGTTTGTTTTATTCTCTCTTTTCTCTTTTTCTGTTTATTCTCCTGGTACTTTTCACACTCAAGATTCCTCCATCACAGGTATTTTATCCAAATGGCTTACCAGAATACTTTGGGTATATGCTGGCTGCTTTTGGGACAATCATTATGGTGCAAAGCTCCAAAGCATGGTCCATGAGCAAATTTATAGGACTGAAGCCTGAAAATGGTACCGATCACTTGATTGTATCAGGTTGGTACAAGCGAATCCGTCATCCCTTATACGCAGGTTTGATCCTCATATTTCTAGGATATTTTTTGGTGTCCGGTACTTATACTGCTTTAGTACATTTTGGATGTCTGATAATTTATCTCCCCATTGGGATCTATTTTGAAGAGAAAAATTTAATTGCCCAATTTGGTGAAGACTATAGAAATTATAGAAAATTTGTCCCAGCTATTTTTCCCAAACTAAAAAGCCACTCCAAGTAATTGAAGTGGCTTTTTTTAAATAGTCTATTCTTAATCGAGTCCGTAAAAATCAATATCAAATCGAAGTACAGAATTAGGCGGGATTAAGGCATTACTGGTTTGATTTCGATAGGCATAGGGTGATGGAATAATTATTACTGCTTTAGAGCCTGAACGCAATCTTCTGAATCCAATATCCCAACCGGTAATAACCGTTCCAGATCCTATCACGAAGTTGAAAATGGTATAGACGCGGTTTTCAACCCAAATATCGTTATCAATAGCTACCTGTTCGATCGTGGTGTCAAAGACAGTACCATCTTGAATCAGGGAACCAATGTAATCTGAGTAAACAACGTTACCACTGCTAGGGCGTGAGCCCAATCCTTCTTCCTGAACAATCACCACTACGCCAGAAGGATCATGGATTCTATAGAGGCTATCAATTTTGGCCGTATCCAGATAGGCGTCGATTTTCTCTCGATCGATGGCCAAATTACCTTCTATATCATAGGTAGGCCCCACCACAAAAGGATTGTTGGGTTCACAAGCCATCATCATAAATATGCCAATTACGGCAAAGGCTGGAATCCTTAAAAATTTGATCATTGTTGTGGTCCTTTTTTGATTTCAATTAAATGAAGCTCAAAGATCAACGGGGAATTAGGTGGGATATCTCCTTGAGAAGCATTTCCATAACCATAAAGGGATGGCATCAACACTGTTGCTTTATCTCCCACTTCCATGATAGCAATGGCCGCCTCAAACCCTTCGATTAATTGGCCTCTTCCCAAAATAAACTTGATTGGAATGTAGTTTCTATTCTCCGAATAGATGTTGTTTTCCCGTGCCACGGATTCGATAGAAGTATCGAAAACCCGATTTGATAACAACTTTCCAGTGTAATTCACCCGTACAGTATCGCCTGGTTCTGGCAATTGTCCACTATTAGACATTTCTTGCCAGATGACACGAAATCCTGTGATTTCATCGACGAAATCCTTGGGGCCAGTTAAGGGATTGGCAGCCAAATATTCTTCGATGGCTTTTTTATCCCTTTCCAGGATCGTTTCTACAGTGGATTCAGGATCCACACAGGCAGAAAAAGAAATCCCGACTAGAATGAGTGCAAGAAAGGAAACAAAAGGTTGAATTCTCATGGGTTTCTAATGAATTTATTTTTGAACGTCCTTCACTTCAACGTCAAAGATCAAAATAGAGTTAGGGCCAATCAAGCTACCTGCTCCATTTTCGCCATAGGCAAGAGGAGAAGGAATGAGGAATTTTGCTTTGGAACCTTTTTTCAGAAGCATCAACCCTTCATCCCAGCCTGGAATTACCTGCCCCATACCAACATTTACTGGTAGCGGTTCATAAGGTCTTCCCGCATTGTAGATGCCTTTTTCTTGAGCTAAAGATTCGATGGAAGTATCAAAGATAGTTCCGTCCAAAAGGTATCCTGCATAGTCCACATACATGGTAGTACCTGGAGTGGTTTCAGGTCCTGTTCCTTCTTGTTCAATTACGTAGTAAAGTCCGTTTTCAGTTTTTTGAACGTCCAAGCCGTTAGCCTGTGCATACTCTTCGATTTTTTGACCATCTTCAACCATCAAGACTTTAGCCCGCTCTGCTCGTTTTTCGCTATCAATTCGTGAAGCTTCCATGAAAAACTGGCTCAAAGAATCTTGAGAAATGATATCAAATACTCCCAAATTCACCTTTAGTTGGTCTTCGGCATTCAGGAAAGGAGGGAAATTAGGTCCGAAAATGGTTTGAACACTGGAATTGAAAGTGATGCTATCTCCTTTTCGCAAAGCCATGAAGATTTCATCCATGCCGTTATTTACCGCAATGGTATCATTAGCCATCAAATAGCCAGGAACGGGCTGATCCAATGTGGAATAGATTACAGAATCATCTGCATTTTTGATTTGAAGGTGATACAAATAAATGTCGCCATTGGCGGCTTTTTCAGATCCTTCTTCGATATAGGTGTATTCTATCCCGTCTTTTTGGGTGACTTTGGTTTTTTGACAGGAAGTCATGATGCCTGTAACAAGAAACAAAGCAATAATTGCTTTTAGGCTTAGGGTATTTTTCATATGTAGTGTAAGGTTTCTAATTTTTTGGGATCAATTGGCTGAGATAGCATTCTCATGGAAAAGTTCTTCTTGATGTTCTTCCACGAGCTCTTCAAACCGTTCAATGGTGTCCTTGAGGCTTAAATCTGATTTTCCGCCAGCTGCGTTTTTATGACCTCCGCCATTGAAATAGTCCGCTGCAAATTTATTCACAGCTACGTCTACAGAAGAACGGAAAGATATTTTGATCCCATCTTCTCGCTCTGAAAACAATGCCGCTAATTTGATTCCGTCCAAAGATAGTGCATAATTCACCAAGCCTTCTGTATCTCCGGTGCGGCTTTGATATTTTTTAAGATCTTTTTTGCTGATTACAAAATAGGCCGTGTGCAAGTCTTCCCTGATAATCAACCGTCGCGTGATCGCAAACCCTATAAATTTGAGGCGATTGACCGAGTTGGAGTCGTAAATCCAGTTGGAAATTTGGGAAACATTAGCTCCCAAGTCGATCAATTCTGCTACTACCAAGTGGACATTTTTGGTGGTGTTGGGGTGGCGGAAACCACCTGTATCTGTCAGAATCCCTGCATAGAGGCACTCTGCAATGTCTTTATCGATCAAATCCCTATCACCGAGCTTGACTATAAGTTCATAGACCAACTCACAAGTAGCAGCTGCTTCCGTACTCCAATAGCGGAAATCAGCAAAATCCTCCGGATCTTGGTGGTGATCGATATTTACGATGTAAGCATCCGAGTTTCGGATGAGTTCTCCCAATTCATTGACCCGATTCAGAACTGAAAAGTCCAGGCAAATCACCATGTCGGCTTTTTTGAGTGCCTCCTTGGCTAATTTTTGATCCTCATCTTTGCTAAAGTCGAGCACCAAATCATTTCCTTCCATCCAATGGAGGAAAGAAGGGTAGTCGGTGGGAGTCACTACAGTAACCTGATGGCCTTTTTTCTTCAGGTAATTGGCCATTCCCAAGGAAGACCCCAAGGCGTCCGCATCGGGTTTCACGTGGGTGGTTATGAATATATTTTTGGGGGAGGAGATTTCTTTTTTAAACGAGGCTAATGCTTCCATTATCTAATTCTCTACGGCACAAAGGCACTAGTAGTGCGCAAAGGTCAGGATTTTTTTCGCAAATGCCAAAGTGCTCAGCATACTGAAAATGAGAGTTATACTGCATAAATATCTGGGGGAGTTCGGATTCTCTACCCTTTTCTACTATTTTTGCGGCCGAATTAAACCAATGTAAACTCATTTAAACATGGCAGGAAACAGAACATTCACCATGATCAAGCCTGATGCTTTTGAAGCAGGCAATTCAGGAGCAATCTTGAAAATGATCGAAGAAGCAGGCTTTAAAATCGTGGCAATGAAAGCTACCCGATTGACTCCAGAATTGGCAGGCAAATTCTATGAAGTTCACAAGGAGCGTCCTTTTTATAAAGATCTTTGTGCTTATATGTCCTCTGGACCGATCATCGCAGCCATCCTTGAAAAAGACAATGCGGTTGAAGATTTCAGAAAATTGATCGGTTCGACTAACCCTGAGCAGGCTGCAGAAGGAACCATCCGTAAGATTTTTGCGAAGTCAATCGAAGCAAATGCTGTTCACGGTTCTGACTCTGATGAAAACGCTACTATCGAAGGAAACTTCTATTTCTCTCAAATCGAAAGAGTAGGATAATTCTTCCTGATTTTCAAAACGAATTGGAGGCCTAAGGAAATTTTTCCTTAGGCCTTTTTCTTGCCAATCGCTTTCATTTGAATTTATTATCGTAATATTACGATTAAATAAAAAATCATGGGAACCACCCAATCACATTTGTTTACAGAGGAGCAAAATGAGCTAGCTAGAATTGCCAGGGTTTTAGCACATCCTGCAAGAATTGCCATCCTTCAATATCTAATCAAAGCCAATGCTTGCATCAATGGAGACTTGGTGCAGGAAATTGGACTTGCTCAGGCTACCATTAGTCAACATCTGGGTGAGTTAAAATCTATTGGGCTCATTCAAGGAACCATAGATGGGGTGAAAGTTTCCTATTGCATAAATCCTTCAAGGCTTTCAGAAATTAAAAAACAGTTAGAACAGCTCTTCGATAGTTTTACCCCGACATCCATTGACAATTGCTGTTAATTCAGATTTACTTATTCCAAAACCTTTATTGGCACTATATGAAACTCTCAGAATTTAAAGAAACCCTCAAGCAAACAGACCAGCTTCATTTTTATCTCCCGAATGGTATTCAAATTCCTGAGCACTTTCATATCACAGAGGTGGGGAAGATTTCCAGGCATTTTATTGATTGTGGAGGAACGATTCGAAAAGAGGAAAAGATCAACTTTCAACTCTATACTGCTGATGATTATGATCATCGATTGAAGCCTCAAAAACTTCTCTCAATTGTTGAATTATCCGAAAAACACTTGCATTTAGAAGATTTGGAAATCGAAGTGGAATATCAAGGAGAATCAATTGGCAAATATGGATTGGAATTCAAAGCAGGAGGATTTTTCCTAACGAGTACCTTTACGGATTGCTTAGCAAAAGATCAGTGTGGGATTCCGACGAAAAAGCCTAAGATTCGACTCTCTTCTCTACAATCTCAGCCTAGTGAATGTCTGCCGGGATCAGGTTGCTGCTAAAAATTGAAGATGGATTTTAAACCCATGATTTTATTTCCTGAGCTGGCTCATACAGTGGAAAAAGCTAGGCAATTACCCATTTCTGAAGATAGGAAGGAAGTACTTCGGCCTTTGATTAATTTTATTCAGAATTATGTACGGGAAGGCAAAGCCTGCAATCTCAATTTTATCTGCACCCATAATTCTCGTAGAAGTCAGTTTAGTCAAGTTTGGGCACAGACCGCAGGCGATTATTTTGGGATTCCGGTTAAATGCTATTCAGGGGGCATGGAAGTGACTGCATTCAATGAGCGGGGGGGAAAGTCTTTAGAAAAAAGTGGTTTTAAGATTTCCTCTCAGGGAAGTGAAAATCCCACCTATTTCATCCAATATTCGGAAGATCGTCCCCCCATTCTCTGCTTCTCCAAATTATTTGATGATCCGATGAATCAGGCAAGGGAATTTGCAGCGGTGATGACCTGTGACCATGCCGAAGAAAATTGCCCCTTCATTCCTGGTGCAGTAGCCCGCATTCCCTTACATTATGCAGACCCCAAGGAATTTGACGGGACTGATTTAGAGGAAATGAAATACGATGAGCGGTCAATGCAAATCGCTTCAGAAATGTTTTATGTTTTTGCTGAAGTAGTGAAGTGGGTATGAAAGGTTCGCCAAGTTAGGGAAAATCACAATTCCCCACCGCATTTCTTACAAAACCTATCGTCTATTCCCAGTCCTTCCGCACCGCAGGAGTGGCATGTTTTACTGTGAATGAGGTCATGAGGATTTCGGCGCTTTGCCATTTCCGAACTCACTATACCGGTAGGTACGGCTATGATTGCATAACCCAAAAGCATGATTAAGGAGGCAATAAATTGACCCAAAGGCGTCTGGGGAGTAATATCCCCAAAGCCAACGGTAGTCAAGGTGACGATTGCCCAGTACATACCGCGGGGAATGGAAGTGAATCCTGAAGATGGTCCTTCTACTAAGTACATCAGGGTTCCCATGATGAGCACTACAGTCAAAACAGTAAACAGAAAGATTTGAATTTTGGCCATGCTGGCCTTTAATGACTGTCGAATAAAATCAGCTTCGGATAAGTATCTGCCCAATTTTAAAATCCGTACTACCCGAAGTAGACGAAGAGCCCGCACAACCGTTAATAGCTGCACATTGGCCACAAAAAAACTCAAGTAAAAAGGTAAAATCGCAAGCAGATCGACTATCCCGTAAAAACTGCTCACATATCTGAGCGTTTTACCCGTTAACCATACACGAAGGATATACTCAATGGTAAATAGAACAGTAAATACCACTTCAAGGACATAGAATGTAGTTCCGAATCTACTTCGAAGTTCGGCAACTGAATCTAAGGTGGCTACGATTACCGAACCAAAAATCAGGACCAAGAGCACCACATCGAATGTACGGGAAGCCCAGTCATTGTGGTCAAAGACAATTTCAGCAATTCTCTTTTTGGTCAATTTCATGAGGGAAGATAAAAAAAAGCACCCATCAAAAGGCGTTTTAATCCAGAAAATAGATTCGCTTTACACGACTGCTGATATGTGTCAGCAATTCATATGGGATGGTCCCGATTTCTTTTGCTAAAGGAGCCAAAGGAATTTCAGCTCCATAAATAATGGCTTCATCTCCAGCCTCAACCTCCAAGTCGCTGACATCTACCATGACCATGTCCATGCAAACATTCCCTATTACTGGGGCTTTTTTTCCATGGATAAGCACATGTCCATTTCCATTGCTGAAGCGGCGATCATAGCCATCTGCGTATCCAATAGGCAAAGTGGCAATTTTTCCACCTTGGGGTAGCTTTCCCCTTCTAGAATATCCGATTGTAGCACCTGCAGGCAAAGTTTTTACCTGAGAAACTGTTGTCTTAAGTTGACTGACTGGTAAAAGATCTGAAGAATAATTTCCAGTAACCTCGACACCATATAGTCCTATCCCTAATCGAACCATATCAAATTGGTAATTCGGATAGGATACAATTCCCGCAGAATTTAAAGCATGCAAAAGAGGCTTTTGGGGCAATAGAGGAAGAAGCTCTTCCGTCATCTGCTTGAAATCTTCCAGTTGTTGGAGGGTGTAGTTATTCTCCTCTGATTCGTCCGCGGCGGCCAGATGGGTGAATATGGATGCAACCTGAAGTTGCGGGTTTTCTTGAATTAGTTGTTTCAGGTGCTTTAAATGCTGTCTTTCAAAGCCCAGGCGATGCATTCCTGTATCCATATCTAGATGGATCTTCATCGTTTTGGAATTTGATTTGGTCCAATTTGCTAGGTTTTCGAAAAACTCCGGACTAAAGACCACTGGTTCAAGTTGGTATTCTAAGCAACTTGCGAAGGATTCCTCCAATGGATTCAGAACCATGATGGGAAGATGAATGCCTTGCTGCCTGAGAGCAACTCCTTCATCGGTGAAAGCAACAGCGAGGTAATCAGCTCCCATGGTTTGAATATGATTGGCAATTTCGGGTGCTCCTCCCCCATAAGCAAAGGCTTTCACCATGACCATTACTTTGGTTTCCGGTTTTAGAAGGCGCTTGTAAAAATTGAAATTATGGGTTAGGGCATTGAGATTGATTTCGAGCGTAGTTCCATGGACTCGTTGTTGAAGTTGCTGAACGACTTTTTCCAAACCGAAAGGTCTTGCACCCGTGACTAGAATCAAGTCATTTTCCAATTGAAAATCTCCAAGATGAGTCAGCAAATCCTCGGTTTGGTCCCAGCAATGAAGATTTTGCACTCCCAGTTCAGTGAGGCGCTGCAATTCGG
>JABXHZ010000320.1 GCA_013373335.1 Cyclobacteriaceae bacterium
CATACGCTCATACAATCTATGAACGCCTGTGGTAGTCTCTTCAGAAAGACCTTTGATTCCAGATACCAACTCAGGATATTGATCCAAAACCATATTGGTCAAGTCTCCGCCATCATCCAAAATCATATTTAGAGGCTTTCGCTCCTCTCCAAAGAATAGTGTCTGCTCGATACACCAATCAAATTCTTCCGCTGTCATACCTTTCCAGGCATAAACTGAAATACCTGCAGCGGCAATAGCTGAAGCTGCGTGATCTTGAGTGGAAAAAATATTACAAGAAGACCAGGTAACTTCTGCACCTAGCTCCACCAATGTCTCAATCAAAACAGCTGTCTGAATAGTCATGTGAAGACAGCCTGCAATACGAGCTCCTTGAAGCGGTTTGGTTTCCCCGTATTCTTCCCGCAATGCCATCAAACCAGGCATCTCTGCCTCAGCAAGTTTGATTTCTTTTCTTCCCCATTCCGCTAAGGAAATGTCTTTAACCTTGTACTGAATAAATTTTTCAGATTGAATCTCTGACATAGTATGAAAATTAAACGTTTAAAATCTCAAAACTTGCCGCAAAGGTATCGCTAAAATCCCGCAAATTAAAATTGGACACTGTAATCAGGAAAACGGATCGTCTGAAAATCAAACACCTTCATCTCATTTTCATTGGACTCAATGACCAATTGGCCACTGGATTTTAATCCTATAATTTTCCCAATAAACTTTTCATCTCCTACCATAAACTCAGCACTTTCTTGAAAGAGATAAAGATTTTGTAGGTATTCGTGCTCAATTTGCGCCCACTTCTTTTTCTTCAATAGCAAATAATACTGCTCAATTTGAGTAATCAGTTGCCTTAATAGCTCATCTTTTGAAAAATTCATGCCTGTGAGGCTTTTTAGTGAAACCGCCTTTGGATTAGAGAATTCGGTTTGGTTTATATTAAGCCCAATTCCCACAACTGCTACTTCCCAACCACTTTTCCCCAGACTATTTTCTATCAGCATTCCTCCAAACTTTCCTCTTTGAGGAACAATAAAATCATTTGGCCACTTGATCTGAATCATTGGATAATACTCAGACAATACTTTTTGTATGGCGCAACTGACAGCCATATTCAAAAAAAATTGCTCTGTCACATCCAAAAAATCAGGTTTCAGAATTAAAGAAAATGTCAGGTTCTCCCCAGGCTTTGATTCCCAGGTATTTCCTCGCTGGCCTTTTCCTGCCTTTTGGTAATCGCATATCACCAAAGTACCTTCTATTGCCCGCTTTTCTCTGACTAATTGGAAGGCAATGTCATTTGTGGAGTGACACTCTGGCAGGAATTGTATGTCTTTGCCCAAAAAAAGTGTATTGGCAAGAATTTTATGCATTTGTTTCTAGTTTGTCTTGGTAGCTACTAGATTTACGAGAGCTAGGCAAAATTAATTATAAAATATGACAGCAAAAGAGCTGAGTCAAGTCATCGTTGAGGGAATGGAGGATAAAAAAGCCTTCGACATCGTGGTGATGGACCTAAGAAAAATTAAGAATACTGTATGTGATTTTTTTGTTATTTGCTCCGCCAATTCGGACACGCAGGTAGAAGCGATCGCTGATTCAGTGGAAGAAAAAGTGCTTAAAGCAGGGGATTCCCTACCCTTTAGAGTGGAAGGCAAAAACAACAATCAGTGGGTATTGATTGACTATGTGGATGTAGTAGCCCATATTTTCCAAAAAGATATTAGAGCGTTCTACGGATTAGAAGATCTTTGGGGAGATGCAATACTTACCAAAGTTGAGCATTAATTCCACAAACTTTAGATTGAGAATTCCGTTTTACCATAAGTTTATAGAATTACAACCAAATCAATGAGCGAAACAAATAAACCAAAAAAGTTCACCCCAAAACCACCCCAAAGACCCAATTTTCAGCTTTGGCTGATCATTGTTGCTGTGATGGTTCTAATTGGGTTGACTTGGATACAACAACGGGGAGCAACGGTTGATATTACTCAGAAACGTTTTGAAGACATGTATACTGCTGGCGATGTCGCCAAAGTAGTAATTGTCAAAAACATGGATCGGGTAGATATTACCCTGAAACCCTCCGCCTTGAGTGAAACCAAGTATAAAAATGAATTGGAGTCTAATGCGACCTTCTTCAATCCAAATGGTCCGCATTATTCCCTTCAGGTAGCATCCTCTGATAAGTTTGCTACCGATTTTGATGCAATGGAAGAGAATATGCCTACAGAAGACCGGATTGGCTATTCTGTTACCACTGAAGAAAACTGGAGTTCCTGGTTCGGAAGCTTTGGATTCTTGATTCTGCTATTCGTCTTCTTCTGGTTCATGATGCGGAGAATGGCCGGGCCATCAGGTCCAGGTGGTCAAATCTTCAATGTCGGAAAATCAAGAGCACAATTATTTGATGCGGAGAATAAGGTCAAAATCACCTTTGATAATGTTGCCGGATTGGATGAAGCAAAAGAGGAAATTCAGGAGATTGTAGAATTCTTGAAAAATCCCTCCAAATTCACCAAGCTGGGGGGCAAAATTCCAAAAGGTGCTTTATTAGTAGGACCTCCGGGAACCGGAAAAACCCTTCTTGCCAAAGCTGTAGCAGGTGAGGCGGGAGTTCCATTCTTCACCTTGTCCGGTTCTGACTTCGTCGAAATGTTTGTTGGTGTAGGTGCGGCTCGTGTTCGTGACTTGTTTAAGCAAGCAAAAGAAAAAGCTCCCTGTATCATTTTCATCGATGAGATTGATGCTATCGGAAGATCTAGAGGTAAAGGTCAAATGCCTGGTTCAAATGATGAACGAGAAAATACCCTCAATTCACTTTTAGTGGAAATGGATGGTTTCGGAACCGACTCTGGGGTAATTGTCTTAGCAGCGACTAACCGTCCGGATGTGCTCGATAATGCTTTGTTGAGACCGGGACGTTTTGACCGTCAGATATCTATTGATAAACCAGACATTGTAGGACGAGAAGCTATTTTCAAAGTACATTTGAAGCCCATCAAAATTTCAAATGATGTGGATCCTAAAAAATTAGCCGCTCAAACTCCTGGATTTGCTGGAGCAGAAATCGCAAATGTCTGCAACGAAGCTGCCCTGATTGCTGCAAGGCGGAATAAGACTGCAGTGGATATGCAGGACTTCCAAGACGCGATCGATCGTGTAATTGGTGGATTGGAGAAAAAGAACAAGATCATTTCTCCTGAAGAAAAGAAAATCGTAGCCTATCATGAAGCAGGTCATGCTGTAGCGGGATGGTTTTTGGAGCATGCTGATCCTTTGGTGAAAGTGTCTATTGTTCCCCG
>JABXHZ010000318.1 GCA_013373335.1 Cyclobacteriaceae bacterium
AAAAATGTCTCAATGGCCAATCTTCCGAGAAGGCAGACTAGGAGGGGGAGTTCTTTTTGAAAAAGTTGAAAAGCGGTATCGTCCATTCAATTCCTTGGCAAGTAGAACGGTAGGCTTTATCAATGAAGATGAATATGGAGCGGGTATCGAATACAGCTTCAATAATTACCTAAAAGGGAAAGACGGAAAAGCCCTATTCCAGCGGTTAGCCGGCGGCAGTTGGAAGCCGGTTTTTGATGCGGAAGATATTAAGCCGGAAGACGGATACGATGTCATCACCACTTTGGATGTCAATATTCAGGATGTGGCAGAGACTGCTTTGCTTCGGCAGTTGGAGGCTAGAGATGCAGCCTTCGGTTCGGTGATCGTCATGGAGGTCAAAACCGGTAAGATTAAAGCCATCGCCAACCTTCAAAAGAACAAAAGCGGTCGGGGATATGGCGAGAATTACAACTTCGCGATTGGTGATCAGGGGAATACTGAGCCGGGTTCAACTTTCAAGTTGTTTTCCATGCTTACACTTTTAGAGGAAAATAAAATTTCCCTTGACGAAAAAATTGAAACGGGAAATGGGGTTCACCGATTCTACAATCAGGTGATGCGTGATGCAAAGAATGGTGGCTATGGAACGCTTACTATCCGAGAAGCTTTTGAAAAATCTTCGAACGTAGCCATCTCTAAATTGGTAGATGAGCATTTTGGTTCTAGTCCATCCAAATTTATGGGCTACTTGGAAAAGGTAGGTTTAAATGAACCTTTTGATTTTCAGCTTGCCGGAGAAGGAAAACCATTTTTTAAGAAGCCGGGCGAGAAAGATTGGTACGGTACCTCTTTGCCCTGGATTTCCATTGGTTACGAAAGCAAACTTAATCCCATTCATACGCTGGCTCTTTACAATGCGGTGGCCAATAACGGCACCATGTTGAAGCCTTATTTGGTGCAGGCAATAGTAAAGGGGAATACCATAGAAAAGGAATACGGAACAGAAATTATCCGAAAGCAAATCGCTTCAGAAAAAACAATCAAGCAACTACAGGAACTTTTGGAAGGGGTGGTGGTTCGAGGTACTGCCAAAAACATTTCTAATGCTGAATATTCCATAGCAGGAAAAACCGGGACCGCTCAAAAATTGGAAAACGGTCAATATACCAGAAAGTACTACACCAGTTTTGCGGGATATTTTCCAGCTGATCGCCCGAAATACTCCATGATTGTGGTGATCGATAGTCCAACTGGTTTTGCCGCTTATGGTGGTGATGTTTCGGCACCGGTTTTCAAAGAAATCGCGGATAAAATTTATGCCTTGGACCTGGAACTTAATCCAAACTCCCAAGCTCAAATTGTATCGGCACAGCCCAATTCAGCTCTTCCTTTTGTCCGAGCAGGAAAAGCAGAAGAAATCCATCAGATTTTCGAAAAACTAGGAATTAAAGCTTCTCCAACTCAGCCTGAAGATTGGGTGAAAGTCGTCGCTAATGACAATAAAATCGATTGGCGAATCAATGAGAGCGATCCCAACACAGTTCCGGACGTTTCCGGACTTTCGTTGCGAGATGCATTATTCATTCTGGAGAATAAAGGTATAAGAGTGAACTATCAAGGAAAGGGATTGGTCAAGAGTCAATCGCTAATACCTGGAAGCAAATTGGAACCCAATACAATCATTAACCTGGAGCTTGGATAATTGAAAGTTTTAAAAGACATATTGTATAAAGTATCCCTTCTCACTACCCAGGGAGATATGGAAGTGAAGGTGAAAGACTTGGTTTTTGATAGCCGAAAAGTATCGAAAGGGTCTGCCTTTGTCGCTGTAATTGGGACGCAAGTGGATGGGCATGATTTTATTTCCCAGGCAATAAGCCAGGGAGCAAGAGTGGTTGTCTGCGAAAGGTTACCGGATCAATTAGCCGAAGAAGTTACTTGGGTTCAGGTTACCAATTCCGCAAAGGCATTGGGAATCATGGCTTCCAATTATTACGATAATCCTTCTCATCAAATCAAGGTTGTAGCCGTTACAGGCACCAATGGAAAGACCACAACGGTCACTTTGCTACACCAGCTGCTTATGTCCATGGGCTACAGCACGGGTCTTCTTTCAACGGTAGAGAATAAAATCAATGAAGAAATAATCCCTGCGACGCACACTACTCCCGATGCCGTCAGCATTCAGGCCTTATTGCGTCAAATGGTAGATGCAGGTTGTACCCATTGTTTTATGGAGGCAAGCTCTCATGCTATTGTGCAGGAGCGAATTGCCGGGTTAGGATTGATTGGAGCGATTTTCACCAATATCAGTCATGACCATTTGGATTATCACAAAACTTTTGATGAGTACATCAAAGCCAAGAAAAAGCTTTTTGATGATTTGCCTAAAGACGCATTTGCCTTAGTAAATGGGGACGATAAGCGGGGATTGGTGATGCTTCAAAATTGCAAGGCTACTCATCAGACTTATGCGCTTAAATCAGCTGCTGATTTTAAAGCAAAAATTATTTCCAATACCATTGAAGGTCTCGAATTAGATCTCAATGGAAAGCAGGTATGGTTCCGACTGATCGGGGCATTTAATGCTTACAATTTGCTGGCTGTCTATGGTGCAGCGGTTCTTTTGGGGGAAGACGAAGAAGAAGTTTTGCAGCATTTATCAGCCATCCCAGGGGCAAAGGGTCGTTTCGACCGGATTTCCAAAGCAGGAATTACGGCCATCGTGGACTATGCACATACTCCCGATGCCTTGGAAAATGTATTGAAAACCATCAATGGAGTTCGTACCGGGGGTGAGCAGGTCATTACGGTAGTAGGATGCGGTGGAAACAGAGATAAAACCAAACGGCCCGTCATGGCCAAAATAGCGGTCAAAGAAAGTGACAAAGTCATTTTGACATCAGATAATCCGCGTTTTGAAGATCCTGAGGCAATTCTTGATGATATGCAGCAAGGGATAGGCCCTTCAGATCTTCGTAAAGTGCTTCGAATCGTCGATCGAAAAGAAGCAATCAGGACTGCATGCATGCTTTCTCAAAAAGGAGACATCATCTTGATTGCGGGTAAAGGGCATGAAGACTATCAGGAAATCCAAGGGGTGAAGCATCATTTTGATGATGCAGAAGTAGTACAGGAAATATTAGATCAATTGAGCCAAAACTGAAATGCTTTATCCAATTTTTGAATATTTAGACCAAGTATTGGACGTGCCGGGAGCCGGAGTGTTTCGCTACATCTCATTCCGTGCAGGTATGGCTGCATTGGTTTCGCTAATCATTACGATCACTTTTGGAAATCAAATCATCAACTGGATTCGCAATCGTCAAATTGGAGAAACAGTTCGGGATTTGGGCTTAGAAGGTCAGGCTCAGAAAAAGGGAACTCCAACCATGGGTGGGTTGATGATTCTCGCTGCGATTATCATCCCAACCTTGCTCTTTGGTGATTTGGATAATATTTACATCATTCTTCTTTTAGTAACCACCATTTGGTTGGGCGGGATTGGTTTTGTAGATGATTACATCAAGGTTTTCAAAAAGAATAAAGAAGGACTGAAAGGCCGGTTCAAAATTGTTGGCCAAATCGGTATAGGCATAATCGTAGGGGCTACCCTTTATTTCCATGAGGATGTGGTGATCCGGGAGTTTTCAACGCCGGTGTCAGTGGAAAGTGGAGTCGTCGAAACTCCAGCGTTTCAAGATGTGAAAGCATTGAAAACCACCATTCCTTTTGTGAAAAACAATGAACTGGATTACGAAAGATTATTGGGCTTTTTGGGTGAATCATTTACGCCAATCCTCTACATTCTGGTCGTAATTTTTATTATCACAGCTGTATCAAATGGGGCAAATATCACCGATGGAATAGATGGACTCGCAGCAGGAACCTCGGCCATTATCGGTTTGACTATAGCCATTTTTGCCTACTTGAGTGGTAATGCCATTTTCTCCCAATACCTGAATATCATGTATATCCCTAACTCTGGAGAGTTGGTGATTTTTGCTTCGGCATTCATTGGAGCCTGTATTGGATTCCTTTGGTACAATGCTTATCCAGCTCAGGTATTTATGGGAGACACTGGCTCACTAATGTTGGGAGGAGCTATTGCCGTAATGGCCTTGACGCTACGTAAAGAACTTTTGATCCCTATCATGTGTGGGATTTTCGTGATCGAGAATCTCAGTGTGGTTCTTCAAGTCAGCTACTTCAAATACACGAAAAAGAAATATGGAGAAGGTCGCAGGATATTCCTGATGTCTCCTTTACATCATCATTACCAAAAGAAAAATATTCCTGAAGCAAAAATCGTCACCCGCTTTTGGATTGTGGGAATTTTACTTGCAGTCATCACACTAGCAACCTTGAAACTGAGATAAATTTTGAAAAACGTAGCCATCATAGGAGCAGGAGAAAGTGGACTGGGAGCAGCATTGCTTGCCCAGCGGATGGGCTATGGGGTTTTCGTAAGTGATGCTGGGCAGATCAATCCAGATAGAAAGCAGCGGTTGATAGATGCAGGAATTGAATTTGAGGAAGGGCAGCATTCCGAAGCTCGGATTTTGGATGTGGATTTGATTATAAAAAGTCCGGGAATACCGTTTACGGTTCCGATTATTCAAAAAGCCTTGGATCAAGGTTTGGCGGTAGTGGATGAATTGGAGTTGGCCCATCATTTTTCTAATGGGAAGGTAATCGCTATTACAGGAACTAACGGGAAAACGACTACCACTTTACTAACATACCATTTGCTGAAAGAAGCGGGATTAAATGTCGGTTTAGCGGGAAATGTAGGTCACAGTTGGGCGGCTCAATTATTAGACTCAGATAAGGATTGGTGGGTGATTGAAACGAGCAGTTTTCAGATCG
>JABXHZ010000071.1 GCA_013373335.1 Cyclobacteriaceae bacterium
GAGCTTGCACCTAAAATCTCAATTGATTCATCGGTGGGAAGCAAATATTTTGGATCTACGTCCAAAAGCCCTATGTCTACAATGGCTCGAAAAGAAGTCCGTCCGTACAGATCCTCGTCAATTTCTGCTACTTCACCTTGAGGGTTTGCTGCCAGGTTTCCTACTGGTAGCATGGGCTTTTCTTGCATTTCGATGATTTCAGCATGTAGCTCAAATACATCTCCATGCATTCCTTCAATGACCTTTTCCTCAAATAAATCTACTCCGAAAAACAAGGTCTCTCCTACCCTAAAATGATTAACTCCCTTGGGCAATTGGTGGGTCAGCATCAAAGGGATAGTTACGGACGTACCGGCAGAAACCCAGGGTATTTTTTTGTTGAATTTTAGTTCAATGATTTGCTTGTAAAGGGAAAGTTGAATGAGCTTATCCGTAGATGGCATCACTCCATTGAGACAATTGAGATTGGTTCCCAAACCGATGACCTCAATATTCGGTAAATTAAAAACCTGAGAATAAAAATCAATTAACTGCTCGCCCATCACTCCTTCGCGAAGATCGCCGGTCTCCACCATAATGATGATTTTATGGTTTTTATTTTGAAGAACTGCCTCGTCACTGATCCAATGGATGGTTTCTAGCTCACTATTGAGACTTACATCAGCAAACTCCACCATTTTGCCCACATTCCTCTTGGATACAGGTTTGATATAAACGGTCTGCACATTGGGATTTAGTCTCTTCACCATCGCCAAATTACTAATTCGGCTATCGTGAATTTCGGTCACTCCCAAATTGATAAGCTCCTGAAGAAAAAGTCTGTTCCCGCACAACAATTTGGAAACCACTCCCCAAGCAATCCCATTTTCCTCGAAGATCTTTTTCAGGAACTCATAATTCTCTTTGAGTTTGGTTTTACTGAGTGTTAAGTAGGCCATCTTACTTTTGCAATCTCATTTCCAAGTATTTGTTTGTGAATCCAAGGCGTTCATAAAGACGCTTGGCCGGGTTATCCGGTTCTACATGAAGGGCAATATCTCCCTTAGCCAATTTGATGGCTTTTTCCATGATTTTAGCCCCAATTCCTTTTCCACGTTGGGCTGCATCAACCGCAATATATACCAGTATATTTTCCGGAATATATCCAGACATTCCGGTATGGTTGATTACTAAAGCTCCTACGATTTTTCCGTTTTCTCTTGCAAGAATCACAAAACCACCAGCATGAAGACTGTGGTCCAGCGCGTAATCCAGACACTTCATGATATGTTCTTTCGGATCCCCATACTTCCCCAAGTGCTTTACCAGAAAATCAGCAATTTCATTCTTCTGAAGATAGGTGGCATTATCTATTGCGGATAGGGTTTCAAATTTTAGCATATCTATGTGTTTTAGTTTTTGTATGAGGTTCGAGTTTATCGATCAATAAAAAGGTAATTAAGGAAAGAAGAAGTCCGAAAATATTCGGATCCAGCCCTAACGGCATTTCCAGATCAAGAAAGGTCAATCCTGCTGTAAGTCCGCCCCCTGCAACCATTGAACTGATGGCTGCTTTTGAATTACTTTTTTCAAAAAAGAGTCCAAAAATGACGGGAACTAGTAGACCGGAAACCATAAAGGCATATGAATACAACATCAAACTCAGAACTTCGTTCATTTGCCAAGCCAATAAAAGAGCTACAGCCCCAATGAATAGAGTAATCCATTGGGATATTCGAACTTCTGCTCGATGAGACCATTTCTTGATTACATTACCCATCAAATCTGTAGTTAGATTTCCGGAGGCCGCCATCAAACAGGAATCTGCAGTAGAAAGGACGGCTGAAAAGTAGGCTGACATCATCAGTCCCAATATTCCGGCAGGAAGGATTTGACTCAATAAAATCGGCAAACCCATCTCTGGGTCCATACTTGCGGAAGCTCCTTCCAGAATTCCCTGTTCTACGGCCACCCGTGCCAATAACCCCAGAGACACTCCCATAAATGCCATGATGGGCCATTCGAAAAGCCCAGCTATAAACCAAGCCTTTTTGGCCGACTTAGTATCCCTTGCAGCAAAAATCCGCTGATACAAAGTCATCCCTACAAACCAAATAGGGATAATTGTAATTCCCCAATTCACCAAATCCTGCCAGACAAGGTTAGAAAAGGAAAAAAACTCAGAGGGCAAGGTAGCTTGGATTTCTTGCCATCCTCCCACGTAGGTATATGCCATTGGAACACCTATAAGCATCAAGCCCAACATAAGAATAATCCACTGAACTGTATCGGTGTATATTACAGCCTTCAGACCACCCATAACCGTATATACCACAGCAATTACTCCCATAATGAACAAGGCGGTAGATATATCTAAAGCTTCAAATGTACCAGAGGCCAGTTTTGCTCCAGCCAAAAGCTGGGAGGCTGTAAATCCCAAATAACCAAGAAAACAGATTATGGAAGCTACCTTTGCCGTAGTTGAATTGTAGAGGTGGCCCATGACTTGAGGAAAAGTGAAAAAGTTGGAAAAGGCCGAGTCAGATTTAACTCTTGGAATTAAAAAAACTGCTGCTATCCAAGCTCCTAAAAGTCCCGTAAACAACATCCAAGATCCTGAAAGACCTAAGGCAAAACCGAGTCCTCCTAATCCAATCGAAAATCCTCCTCCCACATCAGTTGCTACCACCGATAGACCGATGTGCCAAGCACCTATATTTCTACCCCCTACATAATAGTCTTCCTGACCGGTATTTCTTCTCATAAAATAGAAGCCTACACCGAGCATTACCAACATATATACAACGAAGATCACCAGATCTATCCAATGCATTATTTAGGGGGATTTGTATCAATTTGATTTAGAATATAATTTTTTAAAGTTAATTAATTCATGCCAAAAATGAAATAAAATTGGGTTTTTTAAGAAAATATGATACAATAATCCAATTCTAGATTAGAAAAGTGAAAAACAAAAAAGCCGGATCGCTCCGGCTTTTCATTTTGAGTTAAAGAAATATTACATGTTTTCGCTACTCACTACAGCTGAGAAATATTCACGATTCATTCGTGCAATATTGGACAAGGAAATACCCTTTGGACATTCCGCTGCACAAGCACCAGTATTGGTACATGCACCAAATCCTTCAGCATCCATTTGGGCAATCATTTTTTCAGCACGTTCTTTACGTTCTACTTGACCCTGTGGCAAAAGTGCCAATTGGGAAATCTTCGCTGAGGTAAAGAGCATCGCAGAGGCATTTTTACAAGCGGCTACACATGCTCCACATCCAATACAAGTAGCTGCATCGAAAGCTTCATCAGCAATCTTTTTAGGAATTGGAATCTCGTTCGCATCGGGTACCCCACCGGTATTTACAGAAACATATCCACCTGCTTGAATGATTCTATCAAAGGCAGTACGATCTACCACCAAATCTTTCACCACAGGGAAAGCTTTTGCTCTCCATGGCTCGATAGTGATGGTATCGCCGTCTTTAAAGGATCGCATATGCAATTGGCAAGTGGTAGTCTGCTGAGGTCCATGTGGCTTTCCATTAATGTAAAGCGAACACATACCGCAGATTCCCTCTCTACAATCATGATCAAAATGAATTGGATCCTCACCTTTTTCAGTCAATTGCTCATTGAGCACATCCATCATCTCCAAAAAGGACATGTCGGTGGAAATCCCATCTATTGGATAGGTGACAAAACCGCCTTGATCTGCTTTATTTTTTTGTCTCCAAACTTTTAATGTAAGCTTCATATAGCTATGAATTTTTGTCTTAATTATTTGTATGAACGCTGGGTCAACTTCACATTTTCGAATACAAGTGGCTCTTTATGGAGCTCCTCTTCTTCACCATCACCCATGTACTTCCAAGCAGCTACATAAGCGAAGTTCTCGTCATCCCGAAGCGCTTCACCTTCTGGAGTTTGATATTCTTCTCTAAAATGACCTCCACAAGATTCATTTCTGTTAAACGCATCATCGATCATCAATTCGCCTAGCTCGAGGAAATCTGCTACTCGATGGGCTTTTTCAAGTGTTTGGTTAAGTTCTTCATTCTCTCCCAACACTTTTACGTCTTTCCAGAATTGAGCTCTTAACTCACGGATTTCTTGCTTGGCCTTCTGAAGACCCTCTGCTGTTCGGGCCATTCCGCATTCATTCCACATAATCTTACCAAGCTTTTTGTGGAAATAATCCACCGACTTAGTTCCATTGATACTCAATAATTTCTGAATTCGATCTTTTACTTCCTGAGCTGTTTTTTCGAATTCAGGATGATTTGCATCCACCGGCTTGGTACCAATTTGAGCTAGGTAGTCCCCAACTGTATATGGAATCACAAAGTATCCATCAGCCAAACCTTGCATCAAAGCAGAAGCACCCAATCGGTTAGCTCCATGATCGGAGAAGTTGGCTTCTCCTAAGGCATACAAACCTGGGATAGTGGTCATCAAATTGTAATCTACCCAAAGACCACCCATGGTATAGTGAACTGCCGGATAAATCTTCATCGGCACTTGGTATGGATTCTCACCGGTGATCTGCTGATACATGTCGAAGAGGTTGCCATACTTCGCACGGATTACATCTTCTCCATCTCGCTTGATCGCATCTCTGAAATCCAAGAATACAGCCTCTCCAGTTTCATTTACTCCCCGGCCCTCGTCACAAACATATTTGGCATTCCTTGATGCTACATCTCGCGGAACAAGGTTTCCGAAAGAAGGGTATTTTCTTTCCAAATAATAATCCCGCTCGTTTTCTGGAATATCATTGGCCTTTACTTCTCCTTTGCGAAGCTTCTCTGCCATTTCTACAGTTGCAGGAACCCATACGCGACCATCGTTTCGAAGAGATTCTGACATCAAAGTCAATTTGGACTGATGATCTCCCGAAACTGGAATACAGGTTGGGTGAATTTGGGTATAGCAAGGGTTGGCAAAATAAGCACCTCTCTTATGCGCTCTCCAAGCTGCTGTCACATTGGATCCCATCGCATTGGTAGATAGGAAGAATACGTTACCATAACCACCTGTACAAAGCAGCACAGCATGCGCTGCATGGGTTTCAATAGCTCCCGTAATCAAGTTTCTTGTGACAATACCTCTCGCGTGTCCATCGATGACAACGACATCCATCATTTCGGTTCGAGGGTAAAGCTTTACTTTCCCATTTGCAACCTGACGGCTCAAAGCTGAGTAGGCTCCCAAAAGCAACTGCTGTCCTGTTTGACCCCTTGCATAGAAAGTTCGTGATACTTGAGCCCCACCGAATGAACGGTTAGCCAAAAGTCCACCATATTCTCTGGCGAAAGGAACACCTTGAGCCACACATTGATCAATAATATTTACAGAGACTTCCGCAAGACGATAAACATTCCCTTCTCTCGCACGGTAATCTCCTCCTTTTATAGTATCATAAAACAACCGGAAAATAGAATCTCCGTCGTTTTGATAGTTTTTCGCAGCGTTGATACCTCCTTGAGCAGCAATAGAGTGTGCTCTTCTAGGACTATCCTGAAAACAGAAAGCTTTAACATTGTACCCCAGCTCAGCCAAAGAAGCTGCAGCGGAAGCACCTGCCAAGCCTGTACCCACCACGATTACCTCGTACTTTCTTTTATTTGCCGGATTGACCAGCTTCATGTTGAACTTATGCTTGGTCCATTTTTCAGCCAAAGGACCGGCTGGTATTTTGGAATCTAGTATCATAAAAGACGATGGATTAGCTAGTGAAATAAATATAAAGTGGCATGCTGGCGAATAATATTGGCACCACGATGCAATAAACCTTTCCTA
>JABXHZ010000153.1 GCA_013373335.1 Cyclobacteriaceae bacterium
ATTGCTGACTTCTTAAATAAAAAGGTGATTACCTTGGATTCAGATAATATTCGACAATGGCATGATCCGGGATTTGGGGAAGATTACTACTATGGTTTTTTTTGGGGAGGAATGCCAGATTTGAATTTTGATAATCCTAAGGTCCGCGAAGAAATTTATGATATAGGAAGGTTTTGGTTAGAGGAAGTGGGTGTGGATGGTTTTCGTCTAGATGCTGCCAAGCATATCTTCCCGGATGATAGGCCGGCTGATAATCATGAGTTTTGGAAAGAGTTTCGGGCAAAAATGGAAGCAATAAAGCCAGATGTATATTTAGTTGGAGAGGTTTACGATAAGAAGGAAATTGTTGCACCTTATCTACCAGGCCTTCCAGCTCTATTTAATTTTGATTTCCACTATACCCTATTGGAAGCTATGAATGAGGGGGATGGAATGCTGCTTCCAAAAAAGCAAAAAGAAATCTTAGACTTTTACCAAGAAATTACTCCCGAGTTTATCGATGCCACTATTTCTTCCAATCATGATCAGCCTCGTTTGTTAAATGAATTGGGGAGTGATTCCGAAAAGTATAAACAGGCAATCAGTATTTTGTTGACTATGCCTGGTGCGCCATACTTATATTATGGTGAAGAAATTGGTATGAAAGGTCTTAAGCCTGACGAGCATATTAGAGAGCCGTTTCTTTGGGAAGAAAAAGAAAAGGATACGGGGCGGACAAGTTGGATTGAGCCAAAGTACAGCATCGATGGAGAGGTTACTCCTCTTTCACTTCAAAGGAAAGATCCCAAAAGTTATTTCAATCATTACAAAACGCTTATCTCTCTTCGGAATTCGTATCCTGCTCTCGCGATAGGGGAGTTAGTATTACCAGAAGAAGACTTCCCTAAATCAATTATGGCCTATTATCGAAAAGCCGGGGAACAGGAAATTTTTGTTGTACACAACATAGCAAAGGATCAGGTATCATTGGAATTACCAAGAGGCTTCGAGGATGTGATTTTTGGGCTAGGGGATGGGATAAATTCATCTGGAAAACTCACTTTAGAAGGAAATTCGTCCAGGGTTTATTTGAAAAAGTAGACGGAAAAACCAAATTGATTATTTTCTCCAGTAATAAGCCGTTTTCTGTTTAAGTCTTGGTATGGTTATTGGTCCTTTCTTAATCTTTGAATGGAGGAGCGATTAAATTTAAAAGAATTTCAAATTTTCTAATGAATATAAAAAAGCTAGAATTTTGTATTTCAAATCTTGAATCATACAGAATATCTTAGAATTTCTGTATTTCAATAAAATGTATTCTTTTGCTATTAAAATTAAGAATCTGTTAATATTTAGGATTTAAATTTAAAAAAATTGTATTTTTGAACTGTTTTGATTAGTGGTAGTATGTTATTTTTATTTGTCGCTTTGACTTCTTTTGCAGTAGGTTTCTTGGTGATGCCTATAGTTGTAAAGGTCCTCCAAAAAGCTCGAATTGGGGATCAACCTGGAGGTAGGAAAATTCATAAAAAATTTATCCCGTCAATGGGAGGAATTGGTTTTTTTATAGCCGCTGCTGTAAGCATGGCTATTTGGGGCTGGCAATTTCCTTTGCCTGACGTTAGGTATTTGTTGGGGGCAATATCACTCATGTTTTTTGTGGGATTGCGAGATGATTTGGTCGAGTTAAAGGCTACTCACAAGCTGTTGGGACAATTAGTCGCAGTAGTTCTTGTTGTTGTAATGGGTGATGTTCGTATCAAGGATTTTCATGGATTTTTAGGACTTGGGGAGTTGAATCTGTTTTTTTCTTACACATTTTCAGCTTTTGTATTATTGGTTTTGACGAACGCATTTAATTTGATAGACGGATTAGATGGTTTAGCAGGCACCTTTGGTTTGATAGTGTCAGGCTTATTGGGTACTTGGTTTGTTTATCAAGGACTGGATAGTTTCGCGATCTTATCATTTAGTTTTTTTGGTGGTGTGTTAGCATTTCTTTTTTTCAACTGGCATCCCGCAAAAATATTCATGGGAGATACGGGTTCCTTGACTCTGGGCTTTACCTTAGGAACCCTAGTTATTGCATTTATGGAGTACAACGCGGCTCTGCCAGAAAATGCTTCCTGGAAATTTACTCCTACATTCTCTACTGGAATAGCCTTAATGATTTTCCCTTTGTATGATATGGCGCGAGTTTTCACTAGAAGAATTCGAAGAGGACAAGGGCCAATGACTCCGGACAAAAGTCATGTGCATCATTTCTTATTAAGGATGGGCCTTAAGCACAACCAAGTCACTTTGATTCTTGCATTTGTACAATTGGTTGTGGTTGCCATAACTTTCGCATTATTCAACTTTTCCGACCATGTGGTTTTACCTATTGTTTCTGTAATCGTATTGTTTTTAGGTTATCGTTTGGACAGAATTGCAGTGAGATATGTAAAAAAGAAAGTTGCTACTGAACCCCGGATTTTAGATTTATCAAGAAGTTCAATTGAAAAAGGCCTAACAGAAAAAGGTGTTAAAATTGACCCTAAGGATTTCGAAAATAATACCATAAATTACAATTAATTGAACACCCCGAATGATCGCTTCTTTTTTATTTTTCAATTTTTGGTTGGGTTTTTGCGATATTAAATTTATGTTTCTTAAACGTTTGATCGAGATTTAATGTCTTTTTATTATAAACTTTCCACTCCAACTTTTCTTGGAAATGAAATGGCTTATTCAAGACAGGCCATTCATTCTGGAATGTTGGCTACAAATGGGGAGTTTATTGATCGTTTTGAAGAAAAGTTTAACAAAAGGCTAAAAACTCACCAAATTGTTGCATTAAACTCTGGTACTAGTTCCTTGCATTTGGCATTAGTCCTTTTAGGAGTAAGTAAAGGAGATGAAGTCATTTGTCAATCTTTTACTTTTTGTGCTTCTGCAAATCCGGTTATTTACTTAGGTGCAAAACCAATTTTTGTTGATAGCGAGCCCGAAACCTGGAATATCTCTCCTGAATTATTAGAAGATGCAATCTTAAATCGATTAGCAATCGGCAAAAAGCCTAAGGCTATTGTTCTTGTTCATTTATTTGGCATGCCAGCCAAAATGAATGAAATCATAGCGGTAGCAAAAAAATACCAAATCCCTATTTTAGAAGATTCAGCCGAGGCAGTTGGAAGTAAATATATGGATAAATATTGCGGAACATTAGGTGAAATCGGTGTTTTTTCATTTAATGGAAATAAAATTTTGTCTGCAGGAGGTGGTGGAGCATTAGTTTCCAATAATACGGCACTAATTCAAAAAGCAAAGTACCTTTCAACTCAAGCAAGAGAGGATTTGCCCTATTATCAGCATTTAGAAATAGGGTATAATTATAAAATGAATAATTTAAGTGCTGCAATTGGTCTCGCTCAATTGGAACAGTTAGAAGGTTTTATTGAGAGAAGGAGGCAAATCAATTCTACCTACAGAGAACTTCTTTCAAATATCCCGGGTATTTCTTTCCAAAATGAAATAGAAGAAGCAAGGTCGAATTTTTGGTTAACAGCAATTTTGATTGATGAAAATATAACTGGCTTTAGTAACGACCAATTACGCATATCATTGATGAAGAATGGCATAGAGTCCAGATTTTTATGGAAACCATTGCATCTCCAACCTGTGTTTAGAGAAATTCAATTTTTTGGTGGGTCGGTTTCTAAAAATCTATTTGATAAAGGGATCTGTTTGCCGAGTTCTACTGATCTTAACTATGAGGATCAGGAAAAAATTGTAGA
>JABXHZ010000015.1 GCA_013373335.1 Cyclobacteriaceae bacterium
ACAAACCAAAATAAGGCAACGATCAAGCTTACCAAAAGGGAAGGGATATGGACAAGTGTTTTGAGGGTAGTTTTCTTCCAAGGGTTAAAAATTAGGTAAAGAATTCCAATTCCTCCCAAGGCTGCGGCAGGAAGTCCTTTTACTTCGAAAGCGAGCGCCAAACCACCATAAAAGGCCCAAGGAGCCCAGTTGGGGACAGATTCCTCTTTTCTTAAGTAAGCAGCAAAGCCCAAGGCACTTATAGTCATGGTTAGGACTAGGAGAATATCAGGAATGGACCGTGCCGAGGAAAGAATCAAAACTGGATTGGCAGCCATGATTAGTGCTGAAACGCCAGCAACTTTTTCATCTTTGAATAAAATTTTGGCCAGTTTAAAAGTTAAGCCCACAGTCGCTGCCCCTGCTAGAAGGAAAAAGATCCGGGAGGTAAAGGCATTAACACCAAACAATTTAAATCCCGCCAAAACTGCCCAATACGTAAGGATTGGCTTTTTAAAGCGTAGCTCTCCGCTACCCAAATAGGTGGTCAGGTAATCTCCATTTCGAAGCATTTCGATCGCTGCATCCCGGTAATACATTTCATCGGGATAATTCATGTGAAATGCCAGGGCAAAAGGACCTGCCAAAAGGCAGAAGACCCCCATGAGTATCCAAGGGTTGATTTTAAGCTCTGTATTGTTGGATAAAATCATCCCCAAAGATAAACTGATTTAGGTAGTGCAAACCAAATTTTCTGTGGTGGTCTTGCTGGGGCGTAGCTATTTTTTGTCCCTCGAATTTATTTGAGCTAATTTTGACCAAATTTTATCCTATGAACAAGCCACTTTTGTCGGTAGTCATTACCGTTTACAATGAGGAAAAAAACATCCTGCCACTTCTTGATCAAACCTATCATGCATTAGCTGATTTGGATTATGAGGTGATTTTGGTAGAAGATGGATCTACGGATGGGACGGTTTCAGAGGTGAAGAAGTATGCCAATGAGCGAACCAAGTTGATCATTTTTAACCGGAACTATGGGCAAACGACGGCTTTGGCAGCTGGAATTGATTTGGCAAAGGGAAAGTATATCGTTACCATGGATGGGGATCTGCAAAATGATCCTTCCGACATTCCCGGAATGTTAAAGAAAGCCATGGAAGAGGAGTGGGATGTGGTTGCCGGGGTTCGGGCCAAACGCAAAGACGGGTTTGTTCTCCGTAAAATCCCTTCCAAAATCGCCAATTGGATTATTCGTAATTCGACCAAAGTCTATTTGAATGATTACGGCTGCACCCTTCGTGTATACAAGGCTGAGATTGCCCAGAATATGGGCTTATATGGTGAATTACATCGCTTTATTCCTGTGCTGGCCAAGCAGCAAGGTGCACGAATGACAGAAGTCGATGTAAAGCATCACCCGAGAATTCATGGAACATCAAAATATGGATTGAGCCGGACTTTTAAGGTATTGGCAGATTTGATTTTGATGCTGTTCTTTCAAAAGTATCTACAGCGCCCCATTCACTTATTTGGAGGAATAGGGTTGTTTTCATTCATGATTGGTTTTCTAATCAGTGTGTACTTATTGGTCTTGAAGGTACTCGGAGAGGATATCTGGGGAAGACCAATTATGATTTTGGGCTTCATCTTGATTTTGGGAGGTATTCAATTGGTGACTACAGGAATCATTGCCGAGATGATTGTGCGGACTTATTTTGAATCCCAACATAAAAAAACCTACACGGTAAGGTCCGTTTTTATTGGTGAAAAACGAGAAGCCTAAACATACTACGCTCCTCTGCCGTGCCCGATTTTCGGGATTTTAATGATATTCATTCTGGAAAAACCATTAATTCCAAGCGATTGAAAAGCTACAAAAACCAGCTCAAAACCTTTTTTAAGCTTGTGTTGACAGGCTTGGCCTTGTATCTGGTTTTTCGAAAGATTGATACAAACCAACTTTTGAGCTTGGTGAAAACCATGCATTGGATTTGGCTTGTACCGGCCATTTTACTTTTTGTCTTAAGTAAGGTAGCTACTGCAGTCCGGCTCAATCAATATTTCAAAAACATCGGTCTATTCCTTTCGGAAAAGCTGAATTTTCGATTGTATTTGGTTGGGATGTTTTATAACCTTTTCCTTCCAGGTGGAATCGGAGGGGATGGCTATAAGGTCTACTTACTCAACAAGGAATTCAAAACTCCGGTGAAAAAATTACTTCAAGCTGCCCTTCTGGATCGCTTAGGGGGATTAGTGGCCATTGTTTTTTTGCTTTTTGGATTGTTTTTAATCGTGGAGGTTGAACTGGAGTTTTTGGAGAGCTCAATTTGGAATGCGTTGATGATTGGAGGATTGATTCTTACCATTCCTGCTTTTTGGTTGGTTCAAAGACTGTTTTTCAAAGACTTTCTGGCTTCTTTCTGGTCCGCAAATGCCTGGTCCTTTCTCGGGCAGATCGCCCAATTGGTTTGCGCTTGGTTTATTTTAATGGCACTTGGGATTGATGAGAAAATCATGGCCTATCAATTGGTCTTTTTGCTCTCTTCTATTGTGGCAGTACTTCCTTTGACGATAGGAGGAGTAGGGGCCCGAGAATTGGTTTTTGTCTATGCTCATCAGTATGCAGGAATCGAGGAGGCTGCAGCAGTAGCTTTCAGTCTGATCTTTTTTCTGATTACAGCCGGGGTTTCTTTTATGGGGGCTTTTGTAAAGGTGGATTTGGTTGAAAACGGTTTTAATTGAGTACAATTTTTAAAGGAAAATAAAAAAGTCCGGGGCCCTCCTTCGTTACTTTCCAAAGAATCTTTTTGCTTTCTTCAAAATAGCTAAGTCGGATTTCAAAATCGGTCAAGGAATAAGCACTTGTAATCCTACCTACAAAGATATTTTGGTCTATTTTTTCAAGAATATAGAATAAGATTCATCAGTACAATCCATGCGATCACCATTGAATGCAACTCCACAATGTGTGCCTATAAAGTCGAATTCCGAAAACTCTGATGTTGCTTTTTCTAAATAAATTACAAATGACTGGTCTTCTTTTTCAAACCATCTCCAAGACCCCGAAATATCTTGAGAATAGCACTTGCCCGAAAAAATAACAAATACTGGAATGATAAAGATTGGGAGTTTTATTTTAATTCCTTTCAATGGTAAAAAGACTAAATGTGAGGGAATCTTCATTTTCTAATTCAATATCATTTAAGATATACATTCCTTCTTTTCCAAAATGAATATACAAATGATTGTATTCCGAAACGTCCATGGTATAGAGATGCTGCCCATCTTTGTCTAGAAACAAAAGAAAGTTTTTATTCTTTGGATCAAACATCTTGAAAGAGTTTTGAACCAAAGACTCGTAATCCTCCTCAGATAACCCTTCCCGATAATGACGGATATAAAGATCCCGAAAAGGGTCGTAATAAACTGTAAAGAAACTGTTTTCTGTATAGTATTCCTTTTTCCATTCTCCAAAGTTTATCCCAGATCGGTTGGCTAAGCTTACAAATTTTGAATTTGGTGTAGCATTTAATCTCCGGTAATTTTCAAAATCTTTTGTTATGATTAAGTCATCCAAAATTGGAAAATTCAGGATGTATTCACCTTCTTTTGCGTCAAAGTCCATTGAAATCAACAAGTCATAAGCATTGACTTTCTTTTCCAAATATTCTTTGGGTAAAGGAAGTACTGATTTGAATTCATCGAGATTTTCTGAATAGATACCAATTGTATTTTCGGAATTAGAATATTCGAAGGGGGGCTTTCCATATACCTCTAGCATATTGAGTGCAGATACGATTTTGTCTGTTTTCAAAGCAAAGCGAAGAACACCAATAAGTGGGTTTGGGCTTTCGATTGAAATACGAGCTAATTTTTGGCTCTTGGTAAATTTTCCCTCTTCGAAAATTGAAATTTCTCTGGATTTTTTGTCAAAATAGAGAAAGCTGTTTTTCTCGTAAGGTATAAAGCTGTTTTGACCAGTCGTTCTATCTCCTCTGAAATCTTCTATTTCCTCTAATTTAAGATTGGCAACAGGTAATCCTCCCTTGCTAAGATCAAATGTGCCTATTCCACCATTGGTCTGAATGTAAAAATACGAACCATTCTGATTAGAAAAGAAAATGGGGTTTCCCTGAAGCTTAGGGAACCCGCCGGAAATATCCAATGAAATCGTCTTTTCAAAGTGTATTTGTAATTTTTCTGATTCGGCACCCTCGATTTCCATGAATTTGTCTCCTTGGCAGGAAAAATTGACAGCTGCCAAGACGAAAACTGTAAAGAGGCTAAGTGATTTAAATTTCATAATGATTAAGAGGTAAGTTCCTCCCAAAGCCGGGGAGGAACATTTACAATTAATTATCCACCTATAGATGGTGTTTCTACTTCAACGAAGCAGTCTCCAGGTAGTCCTTCCTCGCCTGGTGGAGGTGCAGGTAGCTGAATGCATTGATTGATTAATTCTATACAAAACCCTGCAACATAAGTTTTCCCTGCTATGGGAGTTACGTTACAAGATTGTCCATTAGAAATGGGGATTGAACCAAATAGTGCAAGACCAAAAATTAAAATCGTTTTTTTCATGATGTTTCAGTTTAAATGTAACACCCTGGCCAAGGTTATCTCTCATCCTCAGGACCTTCCTGATAACTAAAGACAACACAACATATTATTATTATTATTATTCAAAAATTAGTTCAAGGAAAACTGTTTTTTTAAAAGTCAATACCCAAAAGTGGGTATTTTTCGGGGGTTTTCGAACTCGCTCGGATTCCTTACTTTTGTCAAAATCCTCCAAATCCACCATGACCCGATCCGAATTATTTACCCAAATCCAACTAAAATCTTCCTTTCTCTGCGTAGGCATTGATCCGGATTTGGAGAAGATTCCCCGGCATTTGCTTTCCGAGCCGGATCCTATTTTTTCATTTTGCAGGGAGATTATCGAAGAAACGGCCGATTATGCGGTGGCTTATAAGCCGAACATTGCCTTTTTTGAAGCTTTGGGAGCAAGGGGTTGGGAGACGCTAGCGAGGGTAGAGGAACTCATTCCTAAGGATATTTTTACGATCGCGGATGCCAAGCGGGGAGATATCGGCAATACATCAAAACTCTATGCAAAGGCATTTTTCGAAACGATGAATTTTGATTCCATTACTGTGGCGCCTTACATGGGGGAAGATTCGGTGACACCTTTCCTCGAATTTGAAAATAAATGGGTGATTCTTTTGGCCTTGACTTCCAACAAAGGCTCTTTGGATTTTCAATTGATTCAAGATTCAAATGGTAAGCCCCTTTATCAATCTGTTTTAGAGAAGAGCCAAAAATGGGGAACGCCAGAGAATATCATGTATGTGGTGGGAGCAACTCGGGGAGAATTGATAGGAGAAGTGAGGAAAGCCGCTCCTGAGCATTTTTTCTTGGTTCCTGGAGTCGGTGCCCAAGGCGGCAACCTATCTGAAGTAGCCAAGTATGGGATGAATTCCACCTGTGGCCTTTTGGTCAATTCCAGCCGTGGAATTATTTATGCATCCAATGGAAAAGACTTTGCGAAGGCAGCACGGCGGGAAGCAAAAAAGCTTCAGGTAGAAATGAAGCTCTTGCTAGAAGAGTATTTGTAATCTAAACAACCCTCCAAGAGCTAGAAGTCCTTTGGAGTAATTTTTAAATTGGAATTCTATAAAAATTGAAAAGTTACCCAATACTCTCCGAGTGGTTTGAAACCCTCGGAGTAGTTTAGATATATTTTTTTAAATTACAATTAGTTCAAGTTTGATTTTTATGCCCAGATCAGAAGTTAAATTCGAACCAGGAGAGTATTATCATGTTTGGACTCATGCTATTGGTTCAGAAAATCTTTTTAAGACAAATGAAAATTACCGGTTTTTTCTATCTAAATACACTAGTTATATTAATCCGGTTGCCAAAACTTATGCCTATTGTTTAATGCCGAATCATTTTCATTTGATGGTTCAAATAAAGGAGATTCAGAGCATAGGCCCAAGCAAAGCATTTTCACACTTATTAAACTCCTACACACAAGCATTTAATAAAATGTTTCAGAGGAAAGGCGGGCTTTTTGTATCAAATATCAGAAGGAGGAAAATAGAAGACGATTCTTATTTCACAAGATGTATAACCTATATACATCAGAATCCAACTCACCATGGTTTCATAAAAGATTTTAGAAATTGGAGGTATAGTTCATGGAAAGCTATTGTTTCCGAAAAATCTACCAGAATTGAGAGGATAGCTGTTTTAGACTGGTTTGGAGGGATGGCTGGCTTTCTCAAAGATCATGAATCCAGAATTGGGGCTGAAGAGGAATTTATTTTTGGCAAATAGCCTCAGAAACTCTCCGAGGGATTTTTGAACCCTCGGAGAGTAGAAAAGCAAGGTGCCCTCATGGTCCTAAAGGTCCCTTCAAGTAGTTTTTATCTAAGTAATTCAAAAAAATAGAAAGGTCTATTTTATAATCCTCGGAGAGCTTTCTGTAAGTTATACTTGAATTATTAGTTTGAATTTTTTACTTTCAATAAGCTTTTAGTGATAGCTTATGAATTTTAGGGAAGACTTTTTACAGCTCGTCTGGAAGTACCAATATTTCAACCGCAAGGGATTAAAAACTTCCAAGGGACAAACGCTCCAAATTTTAAATGCGGGCATACACAATCAGGGGGAAGGGCCGGATTTTAGGGAAGCTTCAGTTATCCTTGATGGTGTTACGCTACATGGGCATGTGGAGGTTCACCGCTATGCTTCAGAATGGAAACAACATGCACATGAAGGAGATCCAGCCTATAATTCCGTGATTCTTCATGTAGTTTGGAAGGAGGATCGTGAGGTTTTTCGAAAAGACGGAACCCCTATTCCTACCTTGGAATTAGAAGGAAAGATTTTTCTGGATATTTGGAGAAATTATGAGCGACTTTTGGATTACAATGAGGACCTTCCTTGTGCACATGCTTTGGATAAGGTTCCCGAAATCATCCGCTTTTCGGCCTTGGAAAAAGCACTGGTAGAGCGCCTTCAGGAAAAATCAGGTCAGCTTCTTCAAATTCTGCAAGAAACAAAAGGAGATTGGGAAGAGACTGCTTATCGCTGGCTGTTTTATTGTTTTGGATTCAAAATCAACAGTCAGCCCATGCAGGATTTGGGCAGCTTGATTCCATATAAAACCCTTCAAAAACACCGGAACCAACTGCCAGCGTTGGAGGCCATGTTGTTTGGTTTGGCTGGTTTGTTGCCTTATAAATCCGATGAACCGTACGTTCAGCATTTGATTCGGGAATATGATTTTTATCAAAAAAAATTCGGATGGGGGCAGGGACTGAAGCGCCAGCACTGGAATTTTAAAGGGGTACGGCCTAGTAATTTCCCTACCCTTCGGATCGCTCAATTAGCGGCTATTTTGGCCCAAGCTCCAAATCTTTTTCAAGCAGTCATGCAGGATTCACGGGATTTTTCTTCTTTCAAAAAATTATTTCAGGTCAAGCCTTCTGATTATTGGCACTTTCATTACTCTTTTGGCAAGGCTTCCGAAAAATCGGCTTCCAGAGGAATTTCAGGCACTGTTCTGCAATTATTGACGATCAATTTTGTTATGCCGCTTTGGTTTGCTTATGGTCGATATTTTGAAAATTCTGAGTGGAAAGAACGGTGTTTTGATTTGCTGCAGGAAATTCCTCCAGAGAGCAATTTTATCATTCGAAAATTCGGAGAGACTGGTTGGAAGGCTGAAAATGCCTTTGATTCCCAAGGAATGATTGGCTTGTATCGGGCGTATTGCACTCCCAAAAAATGCCTGCAATGTAAAATCGCTCAAAGCTTGCTGAAGTCTGAAAGCAAATGATTTTTGTGGATCCTCTTGAATTGCTGTACTTTTGCAGTCCGAATTTGAAATAACTTATGGACAATCCAGTCATTATTTTCGGAGCGAAGGGAATTGCTCATCCAGCTTTGGAAATTTTCAATAGTAATGGGATCGTGGTATACGGATTCCTGGACGAAGACGAGAGTCTTCATGGAACAGAGATTAACACGGTGCCTGTATTGGGCAATCCAGAGGATGATGGATTCCTCAAACTTATCGGTAAAAAAACGGAAGCCTTTGTGGCGGTGGATGACAATAAATACCGAAAGTTCTTGGTAGAATTATTGAATGAGCGGAGAAAAGTTCAACCTGTGAATGCCATTCATAGTAGAGCTTTTATTTCCAGTGATGCTGTCTTGGGCCATGGAAATTTCATCAATGCAAACGTGGTTCTTGGAAGTGGAGCTTCCATCGGTCAGCATTGTATTCTTCATACAGGGGCTATCGTAGACCACAAAGCTAAAGTTGGTGACTTTGTTCAAATTGGTGCTGGCTCTATCATCAATTCTGAAGTGACTATTGAAGAAGGAGCCTTTATTGGCTCTGGAGTGACGGTAGTTTCCGGAGTGACTATTGGGAAAAATGCCCGAGTTGGGGCAGGCTCCGTGGTTATTTCTTCTGTAGGAGACAATGAGACTGTCTTTGGGAATCCAGCAGCAAAAGTAAAATAAATGAACCTTCAAGGGGTACAAGTTTCGTATTCCTTTAAATCGTAAATTAAAAATCCTTTAACACCCTGCTGAAACAGGGCTGACGTTATGGAACAAAAGAAAGATTACCAAATCCTCCTGTACTATTGCTATGCAAAAATCGAAAACCCCGAAGAGTACAGAGAGCAGCATCACTTGTTTTGCGTAGAAAACAATATCCGGGGTCGAATCATCATCTCCGATGAAGGCCTGAACGGAACGGTTTCTGGCTTGAAAGAAGATTGTGAAAAGTACATGGCCTATGTTCATGCTGATCCACGTTTTGCAAAAACAGAATTTAAAATCGATGAGCACGATGGCCACGCATTCACCAAAATCCATGTGCGTTACAAGCCGGAGATTGTCCATTCCGCTTTGAGACATATTGATCCGAACGTGAGAACAGGGAAGCATTTAGAGCCTGAAGAATTCAAAAAAATGAAGGATCAGGAAGATGTGGTCATTTTGGACGTTCGCTCTAACTATGAGCATGAGCTGGGTCATTTCAAAAATGCCATCACCTTAGATATTGATAATTTCCGTGACTTCCCCGAGAAGGTAAAGGAATTGGAGCATCTTAAAGGCAAAAAAGTTCTGACCTACTGTACGGGAGGCATCAAGTGTGAAAAAGCTTCTGCCTATTTGTTGGAGCAAGGATTCCAAGATGTGTACCAGTTGCATGGGGGAATTATTAAATACGGAATGGAAGCAGGAGGAGAGGATTTCGAAGGAAAATGCTATGTCTTCGATAATCGAATTGCTGTTGATGTAAACAAGGTCAACCCAACTATCATCTCCAAGTGTCACGTTTGTGGAACAGCTTCTGACCGCATGGTCAATTGTGCCAACCCATCCTGCAATATCCACGTACCGATTTGTGAAAAATGCGGCTGGGAAATGGAAGGTGCATGTTCTCCGGAATGTAAGGAACATCCTGAAAAAAGACCTTATGATGGAACAGGATATTATCAAAAGAATACAAACGGCTATAATCCTTACAAAGGACTTTTCCGTAAACCGAACAAAGATCAAATTCTAAAACTGAATGGAGAAGCACAGGATTCCTGCATCTGAGTTGATCATCAATCCGGATGGAAGTATTTACCATTTGCATTTGAAGCCAGAAGACCTGGCTTCACTTGTTTTTACGGTTGGGGA
>JABXHZ010000260.1 GCA_013373335.1 Cyclobacteriaceae bacterium
AACCAAGGCTTCGATGAATATCCCATTTGGGTAGCCAATTACAATTCTATCGATGAACCTGAAACCGAAAACTGGGTTATCTGGCAATTCTCTGAAAAAGGTAGTCTAGAGGGAATCGGAGAGCATATAGACCTCAATATCGTAAGAGGCGGAAGGTTTCAGTTGTATAAGTTGAAAATGCCTTAACTGCAAAGCTTTTTAATCCAGTTTTGCACCTAGTGACCTAGCGCCCTGCTTCCCGAAAAATCAGGTCTAAAACTTTTTACACCAAGTTAATCCAATACCAGAGAAATCTCCGCCGCCTCATACCCAATCCGATGGCTATTCACATAAAGCGAATCTCCTGCCACCGCTTCAAAAGCTCCAGTGTAGACATTCCAGGTATCGCTGCTAGATTTTCTCCAACCGATCAAAGCAGAAGAAGTGGGGCAACTTAAAGTGACTTTGCCTTCGGAAAAACTTACGGCAGCGGCAGCAGTGACTGGAGGATTTTCCTCTCCATTCCACATATCTTTCACCATTTCCATTTCATTCATTGCTCCTTTGTCTCCGTACTGTTCGATCCAATCCTCATGGGCTTTACGCAGCTCAGCAAGCTTGTCAGCGTATTCTGGATTCCCTACCAGGTTGTTAAACTCCCAAGGATCGTTTTGGGTATCGTAGAGTTCTTCCTCTGGCTTGCTTTGAGCAAACCAACGGGCTTGATTTTCATTCAGCTTTCCTTGTTCATTCAGTTCTAGGAGATGTCCCATCAAAGGATTTTGAATCCGGTATTGGATATTCTGGTAATTGGGCTTTTCGGGCATGTAGTTACGAATGTATTTAAATCTCCCATCCGAAACAGCCCGTACCCGATCGTATTCTGAATCCATCCGATCCCGAGCAGCATAAACATATTTTCGAGGCTCCGCCTTTTGCTCACCCAGAAAAGCCTGTCCCTGCATGCTCTCAGGAATTGGAATTCCTGCCAAAGAAAGGAGTGTTGGTCCAAAATCCACAAAACTGACCAGTTCATCTGTTTTTGTACCACCCTCCAGCCATGGGGCTTTGACCAGCAAAGGCACCTTCAAGCCTCGATCATAGAGCTCTCGCTTGAAATAAGGCATACCATCCCCGTGGTCGGAGTAAAAGAAAAGGATGGTATTGTCATATAGTCCGTCCTCTTTCAGCTGGGCAATCACCTCTCCTACCTGGGCGTCCATTCGCATCACATTGGTAATAAAGCGAGCAATTATCCGTCTGGTAAGCGAATCATCTGGGTAGACAGGTGGAACAGTCACTTCCTTGGGGTCTACCAGCAAGCTGTCTTTCCCTTCCCGAGCCCAAACCTGGGATTCATGGGTGGTGGTGAAATTAAAAATCGAAAAGAAAGGTTGGTCGGGATCTTTTCTATTTCTCCAATGGGCATTTTTACTGCTTTCATCCCACATAAAAACCGGACTCTCAAACTGATAATCTTCTTTTACATTATTGCTCACATAGTAGCCCGCCATTCTCAAATGAATGGGGTATGGAATCATCCCTTCTGGCAAGACCACATTGTAACTTTTAAAACCAGGAGGATAAGCATCCAAGGCATTCGCCGACATGCCCGTGGTACGCATATGCATTGCCCCGATGGAAGTTTGATAAGCTCCCGTGATCAAAGCCGCCCGACTGGGAGCACAAACTCCCGCGGTAGAAAAGGCATTCTGGTATTGAAGTGATTCGGCAGCCAAGGCATTCAGATGGGGAGTTTTACCTCCTGTCCCCCCGTAAGTTTCCAAATGCTCCGGAGACATATCCTCCACGACGATCCAAACAATATTCGGTCGCTCGGGATAGGTGATTTGTTCCGATTGGGGAGTTTTTTCCTGGCAGGAGAAAAGGAGTGCGAGGGAAAAAAGAAGAGGAGAAAGCTTTTTCATAGCAAAGAGATTTGTCTTCTTAAGATAAGCTTTTCTAAAAAAGAAACTTACCTAGGATCGAAAGTATGGACCGGGCACTTTGATTGAAGGTTGTCTTTTTTTGGCTTAATTCCTTAAATTCCAATTCCAACCTGGATTATGTATTAGAATTCGTAGCGAAGACTCAAAATGCAAGAAAATCAGGCACTTTGGAGATTGAGGCGTAGCACCTCTACGGTGAGATCGAAAAGTGAAGTAAGACGACTGATTTTAAAGCATTTTGAGGTTGTAGTAGATTTTCTAATACATATTTCAGGTTTAACCCAAAAAACCTAGATCATGTCTAAATCGGATCATCTCAACCGCCGGGACTTTCTGGCTTCTGCGGCTACTTTTGCTGCTTCTTTTACCATCGTTCCATCCAACGTAATCGCGGGCCTGGGTAAAATCCCTCCCTCCGATCAGCTGACTGTGGCTAATATCGGCTGCGGTACTCAAGGATTGCGGGAAATGGGAAGCCTCTTGCAAAATCCCAAAGTGCGGGTGGTTGCCGTTTGCGACGTAAACAAATTCTCCACCGATTACATCGATTGGTCTCCTTACGGTATTCGAAATGATATCCGACGAACCATCGGAGATGATTCCTGGTGGGAAGGGAAGCCCGGAATACCTGGAGGAAGAGACATTGGGCAGGAATACGTAGAAAAGTACTATGCCCAAAACAAGCCTTCCGGCCAATACAAAGGCTGTGCAAGCTATGAGGACTATCGGGAACTCTTTGCCAAAGAATCAGGAATCGATGCAGTCAAAATCATGACTCCTGATCATACCCATGCACCAAT
>JABXHZ010000341.1 GCA_013373335.1 Cyclobacteriaceae bacterium
CTTTTGATTAAAACCACCCATGAGGCATTCCCAAAAGTGAGAGATTGGGATGAAATGGTACAAATGGTTACCTACATCTCTACCCGTAAAGAGCATGAAGATTTGCTTTTGGCGCAGGATAAAAAGAAAGCGCTTGATCAGTATTGGCTGAAACTCACCCGAAATCCAGAAATCGCAAAAGACCTGATAAGAGAGTATTTCCGACAGGTTGAATTCGCCAACATTCTATTCACTGATTTCAAGGAAGGGTGGAAAACCGACAAGGGTATGGTCTATATCATTATGGGTCCTCCTCAAGAAGTCAATTTCTATTTGGATCGTGAAATTTGGAGCTATCAAGGAATAGGCGAAAGTTCAAAAATTCGCTTTACCTTTGCCCGCGTTAAGAATATTCTCACCCCTCACTATTACACGCTAAACCGATCCCGGGCTTATCAGCCGATCTGGTTCAAAAATATATCCCAATGGAGAAGCGGAAAGATGGCTTTTTGATCGAAAAAGGCGAACACGATAAAGACTTTATTTTTGGTACTCGCGCCGTTTTGGAAGCGATTCACGCATCAAGAGAGATTGATAAAATCCTTGTTCAAAAGGATGTAAACAATGATTTGATCAAAGAACTCCTTCGGGAAAGCAAACAAGCAGGAATCCCAATAGTCAGAGTACCAGAAGGAAAACTCAACCGCATTACCCGCAAAAACCATCAGGGAGTTATTGCTCATCTATCCTCCATTTCCTATGCTTCTTTGGACCATGTGATAGACAATTGCTATGCGGTTGGAAAAGCTCCCCTTATCCTTGTTTTAGATCAAATCACCGATGTCCGAAACTTTGGGGCTATCGCCCGGACAGCAGAATGTGCAGGTGTGGACGCACTCGTTATCCCAGAAAAAGGAAGTGCTCAAATCAATGCAGAAGCAGTAAAAACCTCAGCCGGAGCGCTCAATTTCATTCCTGTTGCACGGGTCAAAAATCTCTTTTTTGCTTGCCGGGATTTACAAAAAATGGGGATTTCCCTGATTGGAATAACCGAAAAATCCGAAAAGGAAATGTATGAAGCAGATTTTTCAGCTCCTGTTGCTTTGATTTTGGGTTCGGAGGAAAGTGGGATATCTCCCGAAATTCTTCAAATAGTAGACGATCGGGTTAAAATTCCTATGTCCGGAAATATTGATAGCTTGAATGTATCGGTGTCTGCTGGTATAGCAATCTATGAAGCCATTCGTCAGCGGAAGACCTAATCAAATAAAATCCTCTCCTTTTTTGCGAGCTTGTGTGACAAATTGCCGGAAGCGTTTGTCACCATCCAATGGACAAATTAAAAGGACGTTTTCGGACTCACTCACCAGATAGTTTTCAAGTCCTTCCACAACTACTAATTTATCTGAGTCGGAATTCACAAAGCTGTTTTTGGTATCAAAAAGCAAAGCATTCCCTTCTACCACATTGCCCTCTTCATCTTTTTCACGAATTTCATGAAGGCTTCTCCATGAACCTAAGTCAGACCAGGTGAAATCTCCCAAGACTACGTATACATCCGAGGATTTTTCCATGAGCCCATAATCCACTGAAATGTTTTTGAACTGTAGATAAGCCTTAGAAATAAATTCGACTTCTTTTTCAGTGCCAAAATTTTCCATCCCCTCTTGGAATACTTCTGCCAAATCGGGCATGTATTTTTCTAAGGAATGAATAAGGCTGGTACTTTTCCAAACAAACATCCCGGAATTCCAGACGAAATCCCCGCTTTCCAAGAATGTTTTAGCTAATTTCAAATTAGGCTTCTCCGTGAAGGTTTTTACCTTGACAGCATCCTTCCCACTACCTTCCACATACTGAATATATCCATATCCCGTTTCTGGTCGGTTGGGTTGAATTCCAAGCGTTACCAAGTGTCCCTCTGTCTGCGCTGCATTTAGGGCTTTTTGGATAGCTTTGAAAAACTTCATTTCCTGCTGGATTAAATGATCCGCAGGCGTAATAATCATGGTTGCCCCTGGACTAATGGAATGAATTTTATATCCAGCATAGGCAATACAAGGAGCAGTATTTTTCCTGTTGGGCTCACTTAGGATCTGATGATCTTCCAATTCAGGAAGCTGTTCTTTGACCAAATGAACATATTTCCGATAGGTAATGACAAAAAACTGATCCGGCTCTGCAAATTCTCGAAACCGGTCGTAAGTCATTTGAAGCAAGGTCCGTCCGGTTCCTAAAATATCTAAAAACTGTTTAGGCCGTTTTCTTCTGCTGTAAGGCCAAAAGCGGGAACCAATTCCTCCCGCCATGATGACAATAAAAGGTTTTTGCTGCATTGATTCGATTAGACGATTCCTTCTCTCATAAGTTCATGAATATGGATAAATCCCGCAATCTTTTCGCCATCGAGGACTACCAATTGTGTAATATTATGCCTTTTCATACTGTTCAAAGCTCGGATAGCGTACTCATCTTTAGCGATGGTCTTGGGATTTTGAGTCATGATATCTTTAGCTACGAGAGATTGGATATCCAGGGTTTTCTGAAGCATCCTTCGTAAGTCCCCATCGGTTACGATCCCAACCAATTTTCCTTCCGAATTGACTACCCCAGTAGCACCTAACCTTTTGCTGGAAATTTCTACGATTACCTCAGCAATTCCTGCATTTTCCTGAACCAAGGGTATTTCATCTTTTCGGATGATATCATCTACCTTAAGATATAATTGCTTGCCCAAGGATCCTCCCGGATGATACTCAGCAAAATCTTCAGAAGTAAATCCTTTTGCTTCAAGTAGACAAACTGCCAAAGCATCTCCCAAGGCCAAATGTGCCGTTGTACTGGTAGTGGGGGCTAAATTATGCGGGCAGGCCTCTTCTTCAATTGTTGCATTGAGAACGAAATTGGCTTGCTCAGCCAAATAACTATTGATATTGCTTACAAGGGCGACTAATAAGGATCCCCTTTTTTTCAATAAGGGCACCAGTACTTTGATCTCCGGAGTATTCCCGCTTTTGGAAATACATATGACCACATCTTCTTGTTGGACCATCCCCAAGTCACCGTGAATGGCATCGGCAGCATGCATAAATAACGCGGGGGTTCCAGTAGAATTTAACGTTGCTACGATTTTATGAGCAATGATAGCACTTTTACCAACTCCCGTAATTACCACTCTTCCTTTCGATACCAAAATAGATGTCACACAAGCATCAAAATCTTCATTTAAAAGTTCCGCCAGATTTTTAATTGCATTTGCTTCATTTTGCAAAACTCGTGTGGCAGTTTTTCTAATATTTTTCGTTAAATTCAACTTTACCTGCGTTATTCATTAATATTGTACAAAGGTATAAAAGTAATCCATCTATTGAGATTTTGGGACCTGTTAATCACCCGTTACAGTGGAAGAGAAAGTAAAATCGGAATTAAAGAAAATCTTTGGTTTTAGTCAATTCAGGGGCAATCAAGAGCCTATTGTTGACAATCTTCTCAAGGATCGAAATACCTTCGTGATCATGCCCACCGGCGCAGGAAAATCACTTTGCTATCAGTTGCCTGCGGTGGTCAGTGAAGGGACCGCGATTGTTATCTCGCCCTTGATTGCATTGATGAAAAACCAAGTTGATCAGCTTAATGCGATTGGGGTCAATGCCCATTTTCTAAATTCGACCCTAACTAAATCAGAATCAAACCGAGTCAAATCGGAAGTCCTCGCTGGGAAAACCAAGCTGCTTTATGTAGCTCCCGAATCATTGACCAAAGAGGAAAATATTGAGTTTTTGAAGTCTGCGAAAATCAGTTTTGTAGCTATTGATGAAGCTCACTGTATTTCTGAATGGGGTCATGATTTTCGACCGGAATACCGAAAAATCAAATCCATCGTCGCGCAGATCGCACCTGAATTGCCCATTATTGCCTTGACGGCTACAGCAACTCCAAAGGTACAACAAGACATACAGCGCAACCTGCATATGGAAAGTGCGGATTTGTTTAAATCATCTTTTAACCGAACCAATCTTTTTTATGAGGTTCGAGCAAAAGTGAAAAATGAGACTAAAAAACAGCTTATTAAATTCATCAAGTCCCATAAAGGCAAATCCGGAATTATTTACTGTCTCAGCCGTAAGAAGGTAGAAGAAATTGCCGACTTACTTCGAGTCAATCAAATTAATGCCGCTCCTTATCACGCCGGCTTGGAAGCTTCTGTTAGAATGAAAAATCAGGATGACTTCCTCAATGAAGAAGTGGACGTGATTGTAGCCACCATAGCTTTTGGGATGGGCATCGATAAGCCGGATGTACGATATGTCATTCACTATGACGTGCCCAAATCTCTGGAAGGTTATTATCAAGAAACCGGCCGGGCAGGACGGGATGGTTTGGAAGGCCATTGCTTGATGTTCTATCGCTACGAAGACATTATCAAGTTGGATAAATTCAATAAGGACAAGGCGGTCACCGAACGTGAAAATGC
>JABXHZ010000122.1 GCA_013373335.1 Cyclobacteriaceae bacterium
CCTCTAGGAGGTATGGTTTTAATTTCTTTTCATTCCATTTTCAACGCTATCAGGTTGGGAATTGGAAAACTCTCGCCATTGGAGATTTTCAGGCTTCATTTGGCCAAGGCTTGGTCTTTGGAGCAGGTTACACTTTAGGGAAAGGTGCCGAAACTGTTCCAACTATTCGAAGAAGCTCTGTTGGAATATTACCTTATACAGCATCCTTGGAATGGGGATTTTTTAGAGGAGTGGCAGCAACCTACAAACACAAAAAATGGGAATTCACAGCTCTTGCCTCCTCTGCTCCTCGGGATGGCCGATCCGCTGTGGCAATTGATAGTCTGGAAGATGAAAGCTTCACGATCAATTCATTTAATCAAAGTGGGCTCCACCGAACCCCTTCCGAAATAAGCACCAAAAATCAATTCCGAGAATATAATCTTGGCTATGCCATTCAATTTCAACCAAATCCAAAACTTACATTAGGAAGCACCTTCCTTTTTACCCAATTCAATCAGGAATGGAAGCCTACACGTAGACCCTACAATCAGTTTGAATTTCAAGGAAAATCGAATGGTGTTGGAAGTATTTACTTCAATTATAATTGGAGAAACTTTTTATTCTTTGGAGAATCCGCCCTTTCAAAGTCACAGGGAAATGGAAGCGTGCTGGGATTCATTGCTAGTTTGAGTCCACAAGTAGACCTTTCCATGCTATGGCGTAATTATGATAGAAACTTTCACAGCTTCTATGGAAACTCATTTGCAGAAAATAGTCGAGCAATTAATGAGCGAGGCATCTATGTTGGAATTGAAGTTCGGCCTATCAAAAATTGGAAATTCAATGCCTATTATGATTTTTTCCGGTTTCCTTGGTTGAAATACCGCCTCTATTCTCCTTCTTTTGGTCATGAATGGCTGGGAAGATTAAGCTATCAGCCTTCCAAATCCCTGCAGGTATTTTTCCAATACAGAGAGGAGTCAAAAGACCGAAATCTCCCAGACCTTAATGAACCCAAAAGTAGTTATCAAAGTACTCCAGTTAGAAGAAGAAATGGACTTTTCAATTTAGATTATCGAATCAACAAAGGTCTTTTTATAAGAAGCAGAGTTTGGTGGAGCCAAGTCACAATCCAAAACCAGCCAAGCAAGGGATTGATGCTTATCCAGGATATTCGATTTGATCAAAATCGATGGAAAATGACTGCGCGTTATGCCTTATTTGACACTGATGATTATGACAGTAGAATATATGCATTCGAAAACCATGTTCTTTGGACCTTTTCTATTCCCGCATTTTCAGGTCAAGGGCAGCGGTATTATTTGCTTGGGGAATACGACATCTCTAAAAAGCTCCGGCTATATTTCCGGTGGGCTAGAACCACCTTTACCGATCGGGAGGTAATTAGCTCGGGGTTACAAGAAATTCAGGGAAATAAACAAACTGAAACCACTCTGCTTCTTCGTTATTTTCTTAATCGCTAAATTTCCATCAATGGTAAGTTTAGAAGCGACCATTTTTATAATTTGACCCTTTCGAAAACACCTTGAAATGCTATGAATAAATTACTTACTACAGCCATTATCCTACTAACATTTACTATCTCGGTTTTTTCCCAAAACCTTGATTTAAGCAAATTGGAACGAAACGAGGGCTTCATTGATTTTTACCTCGATAAAGAAAAAGGGAAAATCTACCTGCACATTGAGGATTTAGAAAACGAATTTCTCTATGTCAATTCCTTGACTGCAGGGGTTGGTTCCAATGACATTGGATTAGACCGGGGGCAATTGGGTAATACCAGAATAGTTGAGTTCAGAAGATCGGGAAACAAACTTTTCTTGGTTCATAAAAATTATGATTTCCGAGCCTATTCCTCCAACCCTTATGAGGTAAAATCCATACAAGATGCATTTGCAGAATCTATTCTTTGGGGATTTGAGATCGCACAAAAAGAGGGGAATGGTTTTGTAGTAGACGCAACCAATTTTTACATGCAGGATGCGCATGGTGTATCGGATCGACTCAGTCAGCGTCGTCAAGGCTCTTATCGAGTAGATGCATCCCGATCAGGGCTTTACTTTGATATGACAAAGAATTTCCCTCAAAATACGGAGGTAGAGGCAACCATCACCCTAACAGGTAATGCAACAGGTGGATTAATCCGATCCGTTACACCAAGTCCTGATGCAGTAACAGTACGCCAAAGACATTCTTTCATTCAACTGCCTGACGATCAATATACGCCTCGGGAGTTTGACCCTCGAGGAGGGTTCTTTTCCATCAGTTATATGGATTTCACCACTCCAATCTCAGACCCAATCATGAAGCGGTTTATATCCAGACACCGCTTGGAAAAGAAAGATCCAAATGCCGCTGTTTCTGAAGTAGTAGAACCCATTGTATATTATTTGGATCGGGGTACCCCAGAACCAGTTGCCTCCGCTTTAATTGAAGGTGGAAATTGGTGGAATCAAGCCTTTGAAGCTGCTGGATTTAAAAATGCTTTTCGGGTTGAATTGGCGCCTGAAGGAATGGACCTTATGGATGTACGCTACAATGTCATCCAGTGGGTGCACCGATCTACTCGGGGTTGGTCTTATGGAAGTAGCATCCGAGATCCAAGAACAGGTGAAATCATCAAAGGACAAGTTTCACTAGGTTCTCTTCGGGTAAGACAGGATTATTTAATTGCTCAGGGCTTATTGCAGCCTTTTGAAGATGGAAAACCTGCTGATCCACGAATGTTAGAATTGGCCTTGGCACGATTGCGTCAATTATCTGCGCATGAGATTGGACATACTATTGGTTTGGCTCATAGCTATGCAACTTCAGCATCAGGTAGATCTTCTGTCATGGATTACCCCTATCCTTTGATTACTGAAGACGGTCAAGGAAATCTGGATCTTTCTGCCGCATATGATGACAAAATCGGTGAATGGGATAAATGGGCCATTACTTATGGCTATGGATATCCTAAAACCGGAGAAGATGAGTCTACTTTTCTGAATAGGACATTAGAAGAAACTTATGCTGCCGGATATGAATTCATCACAGATTCTGATTCTCGGGATCCAAGTGGTGCGCATCCCCGCTCCCACTTGTGGGATAATGGAAAATCAGCACCTGAAGAGTTGCTTCGAATGCTGCAATTGAGAAAAAACAAGTTGCAATCATTCGGCATGAATGCTATTCCTGAAGGAACACCACAAGCTTTGCTGGAAGAAGTACTGGTTCCTTTATTCTTAATGCATCGCTACCAGGTGGAAGCTACCAGCAAAGTAGTTGGGGGATTAGATTACTTGTATAAAGTCAAAGGAGACAATCAACCCAACCATACTTGGATAGATGCTAAACTTCAAAACCACGCAATAGCTGCCCTACTAGAAACCATTGAACCGGAGCAGTTAGAGGTTCCGGAGCATATTTTGGCTTTAATCCCTCCACGTCCCTATGGATATGGGAAGAATAGAGAAACCTTCGTCTCCAGAACAGGGCCGCTTTTTGATCCAATTGCACCTGCTGAAAACATTGTTGACGCAGTCTTTACCTTCCTTTTGGAAAGCGGAAGAGCAAACAGACTTCACTTGCAAGCCATGCAGAATTCAAGTCTACCAAGCTTTGAAAATGTATTGGGCCAAGTCAGCAACCAGCTTTTCCAAAACAACCAAGCTTCTGGACTTAAGCAAGAGATCAAGTTGATGACTGAAGCAAAATTCGTAGAATACCTCATAAATCTTTCAAAGAATGGAAATGCCTCCAACTCGGTAAGGGCGATCGCTAGA
>JABXHZ010000043.1 GCA_013373335.1 Cyclobacteriaceae bacterium
ATATTAGAAACCAATTTATTTCATGTCAAAAATCGAATACAAAGACTTATTGGATGCTGGTGTTCACTTTGGACACTTGACGAGAAAGTGGGATCCCCGTATGGCTCCATACATCTTCATGGAGAAGAACGGAATCCATATTATCGACCTTAACAAAACGCTTGCCTGCCTCGAAGAAGCATCCGCCGCAGTCAAGCAGATCGTACGATCCGGCAAAAAAGTAATGTTCGTCGCTACTAAAAAACAGGCTAAAGACCTAGTAGCTGATGAAGCACGCCGTCTTAACATGCCTTTCGTGACCGAGAGATGGTTGGGTGGTATGTTGACTAACTTCGCCACAATCAGAAAATCCTTGAAGAAAATGTCTTCTTTGGATAAGATGATGAAGGAAGATGCCTTCAAAAACATGGCGAAGAAAGAAAGATTGATGATCTCTCGTCAAAAAGAAAAAATGGAAAATGTCTTGGGCGGTATCGCAGACTTGACTAGACTTCCAGCTGCTCTTTTCATCGTAGACATCAAGCGTGAGCACATTGCGATTGCCGAAGCACAAAAGCTTGGTATCCCTGTTTTCGCATTGGTAGATACAAACTCCAACCCAAATGAGGTGGATTTCCCTATCCCTGCCAATGATGACGCTTTCAAATCAGTTAATCTACTCGTAAAAGCATTCGGTACGGCTATTGAAGAAGGCCTAGCTGAGCGCAAGAAAGAGAAGGAAGAAGCAAAACTTTCCGAAGAGGAAGAGGCTAAAAGAGCCGTTGATGCTGAAACCAAAGAGTAATCCTACTCCTGATTTTGAAATAGTTTAAAAAATTGAACATCTGGTTCCGGCCGATGTTCAATTTTTTGTTTTATCTGAGTAGGACAGGCTATTCCCCACCTTACTCAACGCCTGGACAGTTTCAGGCAAATACTAGAAATAATTATCGTTTAATTCCATAAACAGACCCGAAAATGGCAATTACTGCACAAGACGTAAACAAATTGAGACAAATGACCGGTGCCGGTATGATGGATTGCAAAAAAGCCTTGACTGAAGCTGAAGGCGATTTTGAAAAAGCAATCGACATCCTCCGTAAAAAAGGTCAAAAAGTATCTGCTTCTAGAGCTGATCGCGAAACCAAAGAAGGTGTAGTGGTAACTCACGTGAGCGCAGATGGAACTCAAGGAACTATTCTTTCTCTTACTTGCGAAACTGACTTCGTGGCCAAAAACGAAGAGTTCGGTGCTTTCGCAAATACCTTGTTGAACCTAGCGGTAGAAAACGGTGCTACTTCCAAAGAAGCCATCATGGCCTTGCCTATCGAAGGAATCACTGTTGCAGAAAAAATCGTTGAAATGACCGGTAAAATCGGTGAGAAAATCGACGTTTCTCACTTCGAAACCATATCTGCTGAAGCTGTTGTTCCTTACATCCACTCCAATGGTAAATTGGGTGTATTGGTAGGTTTGACCAACACCAACGGAGCTGACGTTGAAGAAGCTGGAAAAGATGTAGCAATGCAAATTGCTGCTATGAACCCAGTAGCTGTTGACAAAGACGGAGTAGATGCTTCTACTATCGAGCGTGAAATCGAAGTTGGTAAAGAGCAAGCAAGAGCTGAAGGTAAGCCTGAAGAAATGTTGGAAAAAATTGCTTTGGGTAAATTGAACAAGTTCTACAAAGAAAACACCTTGTTGAGCCAGCAGTTCGTAAAAGACAATAGCAAGACCATCGCGCAGTACCTAGACGGTGTTAGCAAAGGTTTGACTGTTGCAGCATTCAAGAGAATCTCTATCGGATAATTTATTTCGACTAATCATAAAAAAACCTTCCTGAATTATCAGGAAGGTTTTTTTATGCTCAATTTTTCAAATTAAGGCTCCAAGGCAGCCACACCTGGCAACTCTTTGCCTTCCATATATTCAAGCAAAGCCCCACCACCTGTGGAAACAAAGGAAACCTCGTCTCCATAGCCAAACTTGTTGACTGCAGCAGCAGAGTCCCCTCCACCAATTAGTGAATAGGCTCCATTTTTCGTTGCTTCTACCACAGCTTCAGCTACCGCTTTGGTGCCTTTATCGAAAGACTCCATTTCAAAAACACCCATCGGTCCGTTCCAAAGTATGGTCTTTGACTTCAAAATCGTTTCGGCAAAAAGCTCACGGGTTTTCGGACCAATATCTAAGCCCATCCAACCATCAGGAATTTCACCCTTATTTGCCAGCCCCTGTTCTGCGTCGTTTGCAAAAGCTTTAGAAATCACGGTGTCGAGTGGAAGAATCAAATTCACTCCTTTCCTCTTGGCTTTCTCCATCAATTCCAACACAAAATCCAGCTTATCTTCTTCCAACAAGGAATCGCCAATGGTACCCCCTTGGGCTTTGGCAAACGTATAGGACATACCTCCACCGATGATAAGGTTGTCAACCTTATCCAATAAGCGTTCGATAATCAATATCTTATCTGAAATTTTAGCACCACCCATAATGGCGGTATACGGTCGCTCAGGATTCCCCAAGACCTTATCAGCATTTTTCAATTCGGAAAGCATCAGGTAACCACATACTTTCTCAATGAAGAACTGAGCAATCACAGCAGTGGACGCATGTGCTCTATGTGCTGTACCAAATGCATCATTTACATAGATATCTCCTAAAGCAGCCAGTTTCTTAGCAAATTCAGGATCTCCCTTTTCTTCTTCTTTGTAAAATCGAAGGTTTTCCAAAATCAACACTTCACCTGGCTTCAAGCCAAGGGCCAGCATCTCGGCCTCTTCCCCTATGCAATCCTGTGCAAACTTGACAGGTCTTCCTAGAGCCTTTTCCAAATCCACTACGATATGCCGTAATGAAAATCTATCCTCTGGTCCATTCTTAGGTCTTCCAAGGTGGGACATTAAAATAGCAGAACCACCATCATTCAATATTTTTTCAATGGTAGGTATAGCAGCTTGGATACGGGTATCGTCAGTCACTCTCAAATGCTCGTCCAAAGGAACGTTGAAGTCCACCCGAATAAGCGCTTTCATGCCCTCAAAACTCAGGTTGTCTAGATGTTTGATTCTAGGATTCATAAAATAGGTGTTAATAGATTATCAAAATTGGAAAAACACGGTCGAATTTATCAAAGTTTCTAACAAAAACCGACTTTCCTTAAACAGGAAATGCAGGCACAACAATTATCCTTTGGCAGCCGCTCTCCTTAGGCGATCATTTATAGCACGCCCCAAGCCCTGTTCGGGCATTAATTCAGCTACAATAACCATAGCTCCTGACTGATCCAATTGACGTAGATAATCAAAAAGATTTTTAGCCGCTTCAACCAAATCCCCAGAAGGGCTCAGCTGAAATTGAGGGGAAGGACCATCTAAAGAAAATCGTTTATTTAGGCTCAATACACCGAAGGGCTTATCCAGTTGAAGCATCTCTGGGACCAATTCATTTAAGTCACCTAATATGAATTCCTTGGAAGGGGCATAGTGACTTTTTAAGAGTCC
>JABXHZ010000270.1 GCA_013373335.1 Cyclobacteriaceae bacterium
GCTATCTCAGAACCTTGGGATTTAACGCACTTTGTTGAGTTTGTCACAGTGCGCGCAGCACTACGGAACTTTGCGCGGTTTTGTTCACTCTTAGGTAGCACGATACAAGCCTTAGAATCGAAATTGGGAGGCAACTTTAGCGGGCGCCGTGTGCTACAATGGGCACCGGCAAAGTGGCCGTAGTAGCAAGATATTTTGAGTCAGAGAATGGTGATAATAAAGATGAAGTTGGGATTTAAGTGGTGGGCAGTTATAACACTGGTACTGGCTAGCTTTAATGCCCGGAGCGAAGAGCAGTCGCCACAAGCATTTTTCGAACAGCAGTTGTTCGAAGTGTTTTCCGAATTACGCGCGCGGCCCGAGTACTATCAAAGTCTCGACACTCTGGTGCCATTAGCCGAAAGTTACATCATTAATCACTGGGATATTGAAGCAACCTTGTTGGCGCTGGTTGGCCGAACGCAATGGGAGCCGCTAACACAAGCGCAAAAATTAGCTTTGCAACAAGCCTTTCGCGAGACCATGCTGCGCTACTTTATTGAGGCTTATGCCTATTACGATGATCAGCCCGTTACCCTTACTGAAGTAGCCTTGAATGAAAGTGGTGATAAAGGGTGGCTGAGAATTGCTATTGAAATAGAGTACGCCCCCGACATTCCAATCGATATCAGTATTGCCAAGCATGATGGCCAGTGGAAGTTTCGTGATATCCGTTTTCAGGGTATTCGCTATACCTATATGAAGCGAGATTACTACCAAACGACCTTGCAAGAGTCTGGGATTGACGCATTGGTTGCTGAGTTGGATAGCAAGAATAAGCAGTTTTTTCATGCGCTGAAGCAATTGTCGAACCCGGCAGCCCCAACGGTTGAAATGAGTCATCAGTAATCATCTGCAGCGCTCAAGCACGTGACCAAGAGAGTGCTCGGTTTTAGATTGCTCGTTGAACTTTCTTCTGACAGATGACGAGATTTTTAGCAAAGCCGTCGGTGATGGGGGAGACTGCAAGTGGCCGCTAACCGTTAGAGCCTTGAAAAAGAGCCTGAATATTACCCAAAGAGCGGATTTTTAACGAGTTTTTGATTTCCAATCTGAGCTGAATTCTTTACAATGGTTGCGATAATCTGGCTCGTAGCCACGAAAGGTTTGCAGGGCTTTTCGGCAACCTTAAGGATTATCGGTTGTCAAAACTGGATTGACAACTGAGTCAAAGCGCTAAGTCTAAGAAAACTAAGAATTAATATGAAAACGATAAAGAATATTGCAATATTTGGATGGGCTGTATTGGGGACTTTGTTGGTGAGTAATCCGCTCGTCGCAGCCGAAACTTCCATCGATCTGTCAAAAGCCAAAGAAATGTGCGCCAACGCGACGCCGCAACAAAAACAGATGGCCAAAGCAGCTGGATACGACCTCGACTCTTTGTGTGCGCAATTAAATACAACCTCACTCAGTGGCGGTAGCAGCGAAAACAAAGATAAATTGACTCAGTTGCCGCAGCGACGTTCGGATTCTTCCAGTGAATTAGACCCCGAATTACCACCTGCGCAACCCGCCAATCCGCTATCATTGTTTACGCCAGAACAAATTGCCGCCATGACACCGGAACAACTGGCTAAAGTGTTAGAAAAACTTGAGCAAGACCAAGTAGAGGAAGAAACTGAAGAGCTCAAAGCTTTCGGGTATGAGCTTTTCGCTGGTGAGCCCACCTCATTTGAGCCCAACTTAAATATCCCTGTGCCGGCAAGCTATGTTATTGGTCCTGGCGACACTTTCGAAATTCAATTGTTTGGCAAAACTAGCCAGCAACTAAACCTAAGCGTTGATCGCAACGGTCAATTGTCTTTAGGTGAGCTGGGACCTATATCAGTAGCTGGCTTAACCTTTGAAGAAGCGCGTCAGTTACTCAAAAGTCGCTTTAAGCAGCAGATGATAGGCGTAGAAGCCAGTATAACCTTAGGCGAGTTACGCTCAATTCAAGTATTTGTTTTGGGGGAAGCGTATCGACCGGGTTCTTACACGGTATCTTCAATGTCGACCATCACTAACGCATTATTTGTCAGTGGCGGTATTAACCATATAGGTTCCTTACGCAAAATTCAGCTTAAACGCCAAGGTAAAGTGGTTACTCAACTCGATTTATACGATCTACTGTTACGTGGTGATACGCGTGATGATGAACGATTATTACCCGGCGATGTTATTTACATTCCACCGGTGGGTACCACGGTTGCCGTAGATGGAGCCGTTACCCGTCCAGCCATTTATGAATTATTAAATGAGACAAGTGTTAAGCAAGTGGTGGCAATGGCGGGCGGTTTAAAACCAACCGCGTATCGACTCGAAGCCCAAATTACTCGAATTGATGATAATGGTTTTACCACTTCACTTGCGGTTTCCGATCCCGCTCAGTCGACTGTTAAGGTAAAAACAGGCGATCAGCTAAGCGTGCAAGAGCGGGTAGATGTTAAGCGAGGTGTGGTTAAGTTAAGGGGCCATGTTTATCGGCCTAAATCGGTTGCTTGGCAGCGAGGAATGCGCGTATCGGACTTAGTGCCTTCACTAGATGTTTTGAAATCTTTGCCACAGTTAAGCAGTGCTATTTTAGTTCGCGAGCGTTTGCCATTGCGTACGCTATCGATTGAAACGGTTAATTTAGCCAAGGTGCTGCAGAACAAAGGTTCGCAGTCGGATAAAGTATTAGAGCCGCAAGATGAGTTAATTGTTTTAGGCTTTACCGAAGAACGTGAAGAAAATTTAGCTGACTTAATTGAAGCACTTGAGAAGCAAGCTTACGCAGGACAAAGTGCAAAAATTGCATCTGTGTCCGGATTGGTTCGTTTTCCTGGGATTTACCCATTAGGTGAAAATATGACGGCGCGCGAGCTTATTGAGCTCGCCGGTGGTCTTGCAGAGTCTGCGTATGGGTTAAACGCGGAAGTAACACGGATTTCCATGCAAGATCCTGAACAGACTGAAGTTGAACATCACTTTATTGATTTAACTAAGACTGACAGTCGTTTTGTTCTTCAGTCGCGCGATGTGTTAAATGTTCGACAACGTCCAGAGTATCGTGAATTTGCCACTGTCGAAGTCAAAGGAGAGGTGAAGTTTCCGGGTATTTACCGAATTAAAAAAGGTGAAACATTAAAAGACTTGATGACCCGAGTGGGGGGCTTTACTGACTTTGCCCACATTGAAGCCAGTTTGTTTACTCGTTCAGAACTTAAAGAGCGTGAAGAAAAGCAGTTGCGACAATTACGAGAAAAGTTAAAAGCCGACATTGCAAATTCACAGCTTGAGCAATCCAATGTTGGAAAAAATACCAATCTATCTTCACTTGAGCAACTGTCGGAAAACTTAGACTCAACGGAGGCTTTGGGCCGTTTGGTCATTGACATGAAATCTGTTCTTAGTGGTAAATCTGAAGATGTGATTTTGAAAGATGGCGACTCACTAGTAGTACCTGCTTTCCGACAAGAAGTCAGTGTAGTGGGCGAAGTTCAGTACCCGACGTCACATTTGTATGATCCTTATTTAAATTTCGAAGAATATATTGAACGCTCGGGCGGTGAAACAGATAAAGCCGATGACGAGCGAATTTACATTGTAAAAGCTGATGGTTCAGTTGTGTTGCCTTATAAATCAGGCTGGGTCAATGCCATCGGTGTTGAAATTGAACCCGGTGATACCATAGTGGTTCCTCTTGATGTTAATGCAACCAATGATTTGGCGCTGTGGACTCAAGTAAGTCAAATCATTTATCAGTTAGCACTTGGTGCTGCGGCAATTACTCGACTCTAATTGAGCTGATTTATAATGATGAAACTGATAAAACGACCTAGTTGGCTACTATTTTTGGCTGTGTGTTCGGGCCACGTTTATGCCGAACCCTTTATTAAAACCGATGACCGTTGGTTGCGTGCTGACATTGAGCTTTTGGCAAATATTGGTGTTTTGAAAACACCGGTAACGACCTTTCCGCTAACCTGGGGACCAATTTTAAAAGAACTCAGCGAAACCAAGTTAAATGATGTTCCCGAGCAATATCATGCAACGTATTTGCGAGTGCTTAGAATTGGTCGCAACGAGACCAGTCGTGATAATTATTACTCAGAAGTCGATTTACGGGCAGCACAAGAATCCCAGTTGTTTCGCGCTTTCGGAGATTCTGCTCGAAGTGAGCGAGAAGTCTCCACGCGTACCACCGGCATGAGTAATAATTTTGCCTGGAACATTCAAGTGACCATAGCACCGCAATCAATCGATGGTGACGATAAACGCTTCGATGGTAGTTATTTTGCTGGGATTGCTGGAAATTGGATTTTTAGTATGGGGCAAATTGAAAAGTGGTGGGGCCCAGGTAATCAACATTCTATTATATTATCCAACAACGCAAAGCCAATGCCTGGGTTAATGTTTCAGCGCAACTATTCTGAACCGTTTGAAACGCCATTACTTAGTTGGATGGGCCCTTGGACTACCACTTCTTTTATCGGATTATTAGATGATGCTCGAACGATCGATCAAGCCAAATTAATTGGTATTAGTTATTCGTTTATGCCACTTGATAGTCTGGAAGTGGGGTTACGCCGTACCGCTCAGTGGGGTGGTGAAGGTAGACCGGAGAATTTTGATTCTTTTATCGATCTGTTGATAGGTATCGATAACTGTGATGAAGGAAGTTTAAATTGTGCTAATCGAGTGAGTGAGCCGGGCAATCAACTGGCGGGAATTGATTTAACTTGGCGTCCGCAGTGGGCTATCCCAACAAGCTTTTATTTACAAACAGTTGGTGAGGACGAGGCTGGGTTCGCCCCAGCTAAAAAAGCTTGGCTATTTGGCTCTAACATTCAATTGGTCATTAACGATAATATAGCGTCGTTTAATGTTGAGTACATTGACACCAGTGTCGATGGTGATGGCAACGATCCGAATGAGCCGTTTTCTGGGTTTAATGTGCTTTATGAGCACAGTATATACCGCCATGGGTATCGCTATTTAGGTCGTAGCATTGGCTCATCCCTTGATAACGATTCAAAAGCACTTGTTCTTGATTTTATTTACCAAACAACTGAGTCAGGAAGCTTTAACGTCACTTTTCGCGATATTGCTTTGAATGAAGATGGTGAGGATAAATCAGAGCCTGGTGGTCACTCAATTTCAAGCGCGCAAGTTGAGTTTAGAGAAGTAAGTTTTAAATGGTTGTATACAACCAACGGGTTTGGCGAGTTTGAGTTTTCTTATATCAATCGTGACAAAAACTTTATTTCTAATTTTGGTGATATCCAAAAGTCTTCTTTTGGTATTAATTGGACCAAGAAATTTTAATTTGAAAGCAATATGACTACTTCTAATAATGAAACCTATATAACAATTTCTGAACTATTGTCAGAAATCGTAGAGAATAAATGGAAGCTTGTTCTAGTTAATCTGTTAGCTATCATTATGGGTGTTCTCTTAATCCTGTTTTTGCCAAAGAAATATGAAGCTGAGGTTATTTTAGCACCGGTGAGCCAAGGCGGCTCAGGGTCTTTGGGTAATTTGGCGAATCAATTTGGTGGGCTTGCATCTTTAGCGGGGATAAGCCTAGGCGGGGGAGAAAATGATAAGGCCTTGCATGCGCAAACCATTCTCGTTAGTTGGGATTTTATCGAGAAGTTTATTGAGCAGAATAACCTTGCGGCAAAAGTGTTTGCGGTTAAAAGCTGGGATAAAGCATCGAATACTTTAAGTTTTGACGAAGGTCTTTATAATCAAGCGACTGGGGAGTGGACCGTTGAAGGTGGTGAATCGTTAAAGCCTACCAGTTGGGAGCTATTTGAAGAGTTTGAAGATATTTTGCGCGTTTCCCAAGATACCCAAACAGGACTAGTAAAAATTTCAATCGAACATCATTCGCCTGAAGTTGCCAAGCTTTGGGTAGATTTATTAGTAGAAAGTATTAACAATCATATGCGTAGCTTAGACATTCAAGACTCAAAGAAGAATATTGAGTATCTTAATGAGCAGATCGAGAAAACCAGTATTGCTGAAATGCAAAAGATATTTTATCAGCTTATCGAAGAGCAAACTAAAACATTGATGCTCGCCCATGCAACACAAGAATACGTATTAAAAACTATTAGTCCGGCAAAAATACCAGAAGAGAAGAGCTTTCCAAGCTATATCTTAATCGCTCTTGGTGCGGCTGTGTTGGGTGCTTTCTTATCTTTTATTGTTATTGTACTTTCGATCTTACGTAAAGTAGGTAAGTAAGGTGTTCAAACTTACTGCTATCAAGAAAAGCTCGAACAAAACCTGCGAGTGGCTCGGCTCGGACCAGATCGTCTATTCTAAGTTTGGCAAGCTCTATTTTTGCGAAAGAGAAAGTGGTCAAACGATTCGGACTTTGCAAGTTGGAAATCGACTGATTCAGCTCGTGTGTAGCATCGTGCCACTTGTCGCTCGGTTATTACGCTTTCAATTTTATAATGTAATTAAAATTGAAAGTGGCGGATATTATATTTTTTTCGGACACCGAATATTTTTTTATAACTTTAAACAACTGGAGGAAATTAAAGTTGAGCGTCAATTTCGCGCTTTTCGTGGTGGCGTTGCGTGCATTGGCGATACTTTGTATTTTGGAGAGTACTTCGACAATGCTTCTCGCGGAGAGGTAAATTGTTATCGGTTAGTTGACCGGCAATTATCCGTTTTTTATCAATTTCCCCAAGGCTCGATTCGGCATGTTCACTCTATTAATTTTAATGAGTTTGACCAATGCTTATACGTGTTAACTGGCGACCATGGAAATGAAGCAAAAATTGTACGCTTTAATACTCAAGGTTTTGAGCCAGAAGTTTTATTAGAAGGCAACGAAGATTATCGTGCAATAGCGATTCATTTTTTGGAAACCGGGTTTGTTTATGGAACCGATGCACAGTTCCAAACTAACACTTTTAATTATTATGATTACCAGACTTCCGAAGTATCCGTTTTAAAGGAACTTGATGGCCCCGTATTTTACTGTCAGCCAACTAATAAAGGCTTACTATTTTCCACCGTATATGAAGGCGCCCCTGCGCAACAGGGGCGATTGGTTGAGTTATTTTATTTTGACAATAAGACCAAATCAATACAGTCGGTAAAAAACTGGGCAAAAGATCGATTCAATACTCGTTATTTTCAATTCGGCTACATTAAATTCCCAAATTATTCGAAACTTGAATCAAAAACCTTTGTTTCCGCTTCGGGGTTAGTAGGATTCTCCAGCTTACTTGAGTTAAATATCGATGAGTAGAGCTAAGTTGCCTATCGCAGCCCTGCTAGTCTTTGGGGCAATCGCTAATTTGCTGCGCGAAGTTTATTTTGCCAATGCGTTTGGCATTTCGGGCACAATGGACTTGTTTCGTGTTGCATATGCTTTGCCGAACTTTATGTTGCTCACGCTTGGAACTGTTATTGTTTCAATTATGAGTGGGTCATTAGCTCGACAAGAAAATCCTTTTGCGATCCACTTGAATAAGGTTTTGGTCACTCAAGTTACCTGTCTAGTGTTGTTCTTAGCTGGTTACCTTTCATGTTTTTGGCAAATCAAGCTTTTTTATCCTGGCTTTAGTGAACAGCATATGGAATTAGTCGGGCCAATGCAGGCCTGTTGGCTAATGTTTCTGATTGGCTCGTTAACTTTTTCTATGCGAGCATCGCTCAATTTTAATGAATTTGGCGTTTCTTCCAGTAGTATTCAGTTTGTCAGAGCTTTAAGCTTCATTATTTTAGCGATGCTTTTTATGGATAATATGACTGCACAATCACTTGCTAATATTGCAATGTTAACCTCAGTGCCGTTAGTAGTCATTTTTGTCTTACATTTCTTTTATCGTCGCTCGCACTTTACGATTGTTAAATTAGGTAAATTTAAACAGCAAGATATTGTTTTGAGTACGCTGATTTTTTCCGGTTTACTTTATCAATTTCTATACACTGGCTCACGTATGGTTGATCGCTTTTATGCATCTAATTTGGGGCAGGGTGTGATCTCTGCTTTAGAATACAGCTATGGTATTGTAACTTCTGCCGTCGGACTATTATCGAGTTTTCTTATAATTGTAGTATTGCCGAAAGTATTAAAGTTGACTGCTGAAAATGGCGGTGCACAAGAGCTTAATGTTCCGCTAAAGAAAATACTGCTATCGAGCGTTGTGGTGATAATGCTTTCTTTGTTAGCGTACGGTTTGAGTCCTTATATTTTATCGATTTTATTTTTGCATGGTAATTTTGGCACAGATGCATTCGAACTGACTTTAGGGATATTTCGTTATCAGTCATTGGCTATTATTGTTTCTGCGTTAGCAATTTTTCTTGCTCATACCATGTTGAGTAATAAGCGCTCACTGTTTTTGATTGTATTAATGCTACTAAAGCTTAGCTTGAAGATTTCACTGGTTGCTCTGTTGATTGAGCAGTTTGGCTCCGATATTTTTGGTATTAGCTTTTTGGCAGTAGAATTATTTGCGTTTCTAATCTTACTGACAGTATGGATTAAACAGACTCATAAGAAGGTTTAGTATGTTAGTTATTGTTTGCGGAATGCCGCGCTCAGGTTCAACCCTTCAATTTAATATCACTTGGGAATTGGTAAGTCGGTTAAAAATTGGTCAAAAGGTTGAGTGGCGTGAAGGTCAAGATATAATTAAAAACGAAGAGAAGTTGGCGCAGCTTTGCGATGACAAGTCAATTTCGATCATTAAGAGTCATAATTTAGAGCCTATTCACTATAAGCTAGCTGAAATGGGGAAAAGTATTAAGTTTTTGTACTCGTACCGCGATCTCAGGGATGTAGTTTATTCACTTAAGCGTAAATTCGATTACTCAACAACCAAAGCCCTTACGCGAATTAATAGTTCGATTGAAACAGAACAGAGTTTAACTAATTACGCTTCTCAAGTGTTGAAGCAAGATTACCAAGTGCTACGATACTCACTCGAGAAAGCAATTACAGAAATTGGCCAATTTTTAAACTTGAATGCAGATAAAAATCTAGTAAATGATATTTTTAATGAGTTAAACATTGATGTCGCTTTTGAGAAAAGTAGAGCTAAAAAAATTCCTTTTGAACATTTTCGACGGAAGTTGGCCATATTATTCAGGCGGCCTGTAAAATTTGCTGATGAGCATCATATGTATCATCCAAACCATGTATCAAGAAATAAAGGTGAGAGTGGGCAGTGGAAGGAAAATCTGACTCAAGATGAGATAAGCGAAATTGACTCTCGTTTTGGCGACTGGCTAGTTGATAAAGGTTATTCGAAGAGTCAATGAAGGTGAGAGCGATAAGCTTACAGTCTATTGCATTGGTTTGCGTTATATTGAGTGGGTTTTTACCGTATTTTAAGGTAACGCCACTTGATAGTGACGTTCAGCCATATTATTTTTTGTTTGTTGCTTCGTTTTTATTTTTTTCAATCTCTAAGCGCTTTACCGTAATGGGAATGGCTATTCTATTCTTTGGTAGTATTTTAACGTTAATATGTTTTCTTTATGGCGGTGTTGTCGAAGCAGTTTCCTTATTGTTAATCATTCTCTATATAGCCTACTTTAGAAACTGTTCTGAGCAAGATATTAAATTGATGGTTGTCGTGTTACGTTGGGTACTATGGCTCTATCTTGTTGGTTGTGTTATTGAAAAGGTTGCGCCATCGCTAATCGACTCAGTTGTAGCGAATAGCCGAGGAAGTGAAACACGAGGAGCGTCGTCGTTTGCTTCTGAGCCGAGTTTTCTTGGTTTTCTTTCGTTTTGTTTGATCGTGATATTCTCTACCTATACGCAGTATTCTACCCGTACTGACCGAATAGCATCTTGGGTGTTATTGTTATTAGCCGGTTCGGCGTCGGCAATTGCACCTGCTTTGATTTGGGTGGTGGCCAAGAACTTGAAACATGTTGGGCGCTTTGCGCTGGTAGCTTCTCTGATACCATTGGGTATTTGGACGGTAGTAGAGTTTTTTGAAACAAGTCGTGCGGCTCATTTAATTGAAATGGCTGGGAGTGGGTTTCACACGTTTCTTCAAATTGATTTAAGTTTTTCCAATCGAATTCTACGAGGGTTTGGCCCGACAGTGTATTCTTTTCAAAGCTACTTAATACCACAAAATACTAATCAAATAGCGCAGGTTATTAGTAGCTTCCCGCTGCCGTTACATCCAGATGCAGAGCTCGATAGGATTTCAAATTTAGCTGGTGTGCTTTTTTATGTATTAGGCTTTTTTAGCTTTCCAATTATTGGTTACGCGTTGTATCAATTGCGAACTAAAAACATTAATGAATTTTTGTCAAAACTAGTGGCTTTAGGAACCTTATGTTTTGCTATTCTTACTCCAGCGACACCTTTTGTGCAATTGACGGTCGCTATAATTTTAAGTCGCGCCATTAGCGGGAGTGGGCAAGCGAATAAAGTCACTAACCAGAATGAGGAGAATTGAGCGTGATTAAAGATAAAGTATTTTTGGTGACCGGTGGTACCGGTTCCTTCGGCAAAACAGTTACCGAACATTTGCGCGCCAATGACGTGAAAGAAATTCGAGTCTTTAGTCGTGACGAAGCTAAGCAAGATTTACTTAGAACTAAATATATGGATGACCCAAGAGTCAAGTTTTATATCGGA
>JABXHZ010000215.1 GCA_013373335.1 Cyclobacteriaceae bacterium
CGGGCTAAAGCCAAAATTGCCTGAGTCTTCTTTACAGCGTTTGTTTCAGTCAAGGCTTTTTCTCTCCAAGAATCCATGGGCTGATGCTCCAAAGCTATTCGGGCGGCATATTGCACAAAGCGGTCAGCATGATCCAAATTTTCCCAAGCCAAATCCAAACCCGAAGGATCAGCCGGATCCAAATGGAATTTTTCTAATTCTCGTCGAAGCTTGGCTTGAGCAGGAATTGCCTTCATGCTTAAAACCTGATAAGAATCCACAGGACCATCGTAATACACCCTATAAAGATCCGACTCCAATCTTCTTCCTCCCGTAGCAAAATACATGGCTCCATCCGGACCGATAGTACCATCTGTCAAAGGAAGTGGAGAACCCGAGATGAATTCCTCTGCGGTTGCTTGGTAACTAGCTCCTGAAGGACTTAAATGAATGGCATAGATAATCCCAAAGCTCCAGTCAAAGGCAAAAAGCGCCTTCTGATACTTAGCAGGAAAATTCGAACCGGTCCCAAACATCACATTGGTGGGAGAACCTTGCCCAATATTTAAAATCGCAGGAAGATTATCGGGATAGTTAGGTGACCATTTAGCGTTCCCTGTTCGCCAACCAAACTCAGCTCCACTTGTGACATGGTTAATCCGGGTAGGCCGATACCACGGCATTCCAAAGTCCCATTCCATGTCCGAATCATAGGTGAAAAGATCTCCCCACTCATTGAAAGCGATATCAAATTCATTTCTAAAACCAGCGGCGATTAATTCCCAGTTTTTCCCTTCCGGATCAATTTGAGCGATCCATCCGCCGGGAGCCTTTCGGTTATTTGCATGCCCTCTAGGATCTTTTATCAAAGGAAACAAATTGTCTTCATCCCAAACTCTTGGCAAGCGGTACTGATCCATTTCAGGTACATCTACATGATTCCCTGCAGAAAGAACAATATGTTTTCCATCTGGAGATAATTTCAAAGAATGAGGACCATGTTCACCTGGTTCTCCTGAGAAAGTCCTGATTTCGGTGACCGTTTCATACTGATCATCCCCATCCAAATCCTGAATTCTGTATAGGCCTGTACTCTTCGAAAACCGGTCATCTGGATTGTGATTGACCATGACATAGAGGCTGTTGAAGGCATACAGGAGGCCTTGGGCATAGCCCATTCCTACTTGAGGTTCTTGTACATTCCCTACGATCAATTTTTCTACCTGTGGAGCCCACTCTTCCGAACCAATCGCCGGAATGGTCAGTCGATACAAAAAACCATATTGGTCAGCAGTAATCATTCTACCCTTATCATCAAAGGTCATCGCTACCCAAGATCCTTGATCTTTTTCCCCCGGACTGTACAAATGCTCTACCCTAAAACCCTCAGGTATTTTAAGCTTGTCGATTTTTGGATTTCCTGTTAATTCCCGTTCAGGAGTTGGTTTTTCACAAGAAAAAATAAGGAATGATAGAATGAAAAGGTAAGCGAGTGTGCTTATCCGAGTTTTGACTTTCATAAGTAAGCAATTGGATTTCAATTTGAAATTTAAAAAAAGCAAAAGAGATAAGCACCCATAACTTCTACCGATTACAAAAAAGATTAGGAAATTTTATTTTAGAATTCCTTGATTTCGGTTCAGTTGCCCCTTACTGAAATAAAAGCGATATTTCAAATTCATTTTGCTGATCATTAGATCCCCTTGACCTATGATAAAACGCCTCTCCCTAACCAGCTTAATCTTAACCATCCTAATTCTTGCTTCTTGTAAAGAAGAAAAGCGGCTACAGTTAAAGAAGGATGCACACATCACTTTAATTGGGGGTAACCTCGCCTCAAGAATGATGGAATTCGGCTGGTTTGAGACGGAAATGCATCTCAGGTATCCTGATAGCAGCTTATTTATACGAAACATGGCTGACCCTGGAGACACACCGGGCTTTCGCCCCCGTTCTGCCAGCAATGATCCTTGGGCTTTCCCTGGCGCGGAAATTTTTCAAGATGAATATGCCACTAATTCCAATTCAGAAGGCTTTTTTGAAAAGCCCGATCAGTGGCTGGCAAGACTGCAAGCAGATATTGTAATTGGCTTTTTTGGCTTTAGCGAATCTTTTCAGGGAAAAGAGAAACTCCAAAACTTTAAAGATGAATTAGAAGCATGGGTGATCCATTCTAAGGCGCAAAAATACAATGGGCAAACTGCTCCCCAATTAGCCTTGGTATCTCCTATTGCTATGGAAGACATTTCTGATATAGTAGATGTACCTAGTGGGGAAAAGCAAAATGAAAACATCCGGCTCTACACCCAAGCCATGGAAGAAGTTGCCAAAAAGCATGAATTGGTTTTTGTGGATGCTTTCTCAGCCAGTCAAAAGTGGTACGAGTCCGCTGAGGAACCTTTGACTATTGATGGATCCCAATTAACTGAAGAGGGGTATAAACTATTTGCTCAATTATTGGCAGATGAACTTTTCGGAGAAGTTGATCAAAAAGCCGGGAGTCAAAAAGAAGCTGTTCATCTAGCCGTTCAAGAAAAAAACTGGATGTGGCATAATGATTACAAAATCCCCAATGGAGTCCATGTTTTCGGAAGACGTTATGATCCTTTTGGACCCGATAATTATCCCTATGAATTAGAAAAAATTCGTCAACTTACCGCGAATCGGGACGCTGCCATTTGGGCTGCAGCACAAGGAAAAGATTATGATTTGGCTGCAGCTGATGCCAAAACCCGAGAACTACCAGAAGTAGAGACAAACTACAATCCACAAGCAAATGGGAGTTTGGAATACAAGTATGGAGAGGATGCTTTAGCCAGTTTAAAAGTTCCGGAAGGATATAAAATCGAACTTTTTGCCTCCGAAGAAGAATTTCCGGACCTGGCCAACCCGGTTCAGCTTTCATTTGACAACAAAGGACGACTATGGGTCGCTACCATGCCCAGCTATCCGCACTACAAGCCTGGAGATCCAAAGCCTTCGGACAAACTCATTATTCTGGAAGATACCGACAAGGATGGAAAGGCGGATAAGCAGACTATTTTTGCCGATAATCTTCACCTCCCTGTTGGATTTGAACTAGCAGCAGAAGGAGTATACGTTTCGCAACTTCCCAACTTAGTCCTTCTCCAGGATACAGATGGAGATGATCGAGCTGACAAAAAGACAATTTTGCTTTCTGGGTTTGATGACCATGATACCCACCATGCTATTTCAGCCTATACCTCCGATGAATCCGGCGCTATTTACATGGCTGAAGGGGTCTTTTTGCATACCAATGTAGAAACCTCCTATGGTCCTGTGAGAGCTACGAATGGAGGGTTCTACCGCTATGAACCAAAGCGACATAAACTGGAACGCGTTAATCAGGTGTCCATTCCCAATCCATGGGGAATTGCCTTTGATGATTGGGGACAAAATTTCTACCTAGAAACCTCAGGACCCAATCTAAACTGGATGCTCCCGGGTTCGGTTTTACCGCGCTATGGAAATGCCAATTTCAAGGGTCCCAATCTGGTAGAGCAAGAACAAATGGTCCGCCCTACTTCGGGATTGGAATTCGTCTCAAGTCGTCACTTTCCAGATGAGGTTCAAGGGGATATTTTATTAAATAATACCATTGGTTTTTTGGGAACCAAGCAGCACCGAATGATTGAAGATACGGTCGGTTTTAAAACTGAATTCCGACAGGATTTGGTGAATTCTACAGATCGGAATTTCCGTCCGGTAGATCTTGAATTTGCTCCAGACGGATCTTTGTATATCGTGGATTGGCACAATATCCTGATTGGCCACATGCAACACAATGCCCGGGATCCGCTTCGAGACCATGTACATGGCCGAATTTATCGGGTTACCTATCCTTCAAGACCCTTGGTGACCCCAGCTAAAATTGATGGAGCAAGCATTCCCGAGTTATTGGAAAATCTGAAGCTACCAGAATACAGAACCCGCTACAGAACCCGGAGAGAATTACGAGGAAGAGATGCTTCAGAGGTTTATGAAGCTGTAAAAACATGGGTAGCTAGCTTGGATCAATCTGATCCTAACTACGAACATAACCGCTTGGAAGCCCTATGGGTAACCTGGGGAATCAACAAGGTCAATCAAGACCTACTTAGGGAATTACTAGATTCAAAAGATCACAGGGTCCGGGCGGCTATAGTACGGGTTTTGCGATATACCGGTCATCAGGTGAAAGATCAGACCGAATTGATGATGAAAGCTGCAGCAGATCCACATGGAAGAGTCCGCATGGAAGTGATTGCAGCTGCTTCTTGGTTACCTCAAGAGGATGGCGTAAAAGTCTTGGCTGAAGTCGAAAAGCAACCCAAAGACGCGATTTGGATTCCAAGAACTTTAGAAACAGCGATTGCGCACATCAATGGGCTTTCCGTGGAAGAGAAAAAAGAAGAGGACATTAAATCAAGCCTGACAGGTTCAGATCGTGAATTGTTTGTAATGGGTAAAGAAATTTATGCCCGTGATGGATTCTGCGGCACCTGTCACCAATTAGATGGCAGAGGACTGACCGCCTCACAATTTCCGCCTCTTCGTGGAACGAATTGGGTGACCGGTAGTCCAGAACGTTTGATTAAAATCGTTTTGAAAGGGATTTTGGGAGAAATCGAGGTAAACGGACGCGTCTATCCTGGCCAAGTTCCTATGACCCCCTATGAAGGAATGCTGAATGACACCGAAATCGCAGCAGTTTTAACTTATGTTAGAAACTCCTTTGGGAACGAAGCCTCTCCTATTTCCCCTGATTTAGTGAAAAAAGTACGGGATGAGGTAAAGGATAAAGAAGGATTTTGGAGTGCGGAGGAATTACTGAAAATGCATCCGATGGAGAAATAAGCAGATCTTTCTTTTTTATTCAAAAACAAATTCAAACCTATTACAAGTTGTTCTCATGCTCCTTCGCATCTTTTTCTTCCTGGCTTTTCTTTTTTTAATTGACTGGTACTCTTTTCAGGCTTTCAAAACTTCATTTCCATCCAATTTTTGGGTCAAGCTTGTTTTCTGGGCTTTTTCCATTACCGTTTACCTTTTTGTCGCTTACACTTTTTTAACCTTCAACAATAGAGGGGTTTCTAGTCCAAACTTTGGGAGAATGGCATCCTTACTAGTGTTGTCACTAATTCCCAAATTAATTATCCTGACTTTCCTATTTGGGGAAGATATTTTGCGTGTTTCTACTGGAGTCTTTCAATCCATCGCAGGAAGCAAAAAAGGGGACTTTTTACCTGATCGAAGAAAATTTTTAAACCAAACAGCCTTGGCTCTCGCGGCTATTCCTTTTGTAGGAATTCTGCATGGTGTACTGGTCGGAAAATACCGCTATCGTGTGATCAGGCATACTGTGGAATTTGATGACCTTCCTGAGGAATTTGACGGCTTCACCATCACTCAGATTTCGGATATTCATTCTGGAAGTTTTGATGATAAAAAGAAAATTAAATTTGGTGTAGACCTCATCAATGAACAAGGCTCAGATGTTATTCTCTTTACTGGAGACTTGGTCAATAACCGATTCGAGGAAATGGAGCCATGGATCGAAACTTTCAAAAAGCTCCAAGCACCGATGGGCAAATATTCCATCTTAGGGAACCATGACTATGGAGACTATATGGCCTGGCCAAGCAAGGAAGCTAAAGTTCAAAACTTACAGCGACTTTGCCAGATCCAGGAAGAATTGGGATTCAGATTGCTCCGAAATGAAAGTATTCAAATTAAAAAAGGGGAAGCCAGCATTGATTTGATCGGCGTAGAAAATTGGGGAAAAGGATTTGCTCAATATGGCGACTTGGTTAAAGCCGCTGCCAATCTCTCACGAGAGAGCTTCAAAATTCTAATGAGTCATGATCCTTCCCATTTTGACGAGGAAGTAAAGTCTTTTGCTCACCATATACACCTTACCCTCAGCGGACATACCCATGGGATGCAGTTTGGGATAGAAATTCCGGGCTTTATTAAGTGGAGTCCAGCTTCCCTTCGCTACCCTAAATGGGCCGGATTGTATCAAGAATTGGGTCGCTATCTCCACGTCAATCGAGGTTTTGGATTTTTAGCCTTTCCTGGAAGAGTGGGGATTTGGCCAGAGATTACGGTGCTGGAGTTGAGGAGAAAATAAATACTTGAGAATCGTATAATTCTCACCTATTTGAGCATCATGTGCGAAAAAACCGAATAATCAAACAAGTTGTAAAGCATTTGACGAATGACAGCAGCAGATAACCAAATACTCGCTGATTATAAAAATCGGATCAACCGAGTTTTTGAATACATTGACAAAAACTTGGAATCTGACCTGTCATTAAATACGGTTTCTAAAATCGCCTTTTTTTCGCCATTCCACTTCCACCGAGTTTTCAAATTCATTACAGGAGAAACCTTAAATGAATTTATAACCAGACAAAGGATCGAAAAATCAGCGTTGGATTTGTTGCACAACAATTTTTCAACAACAGAAATTGCTCATAAGGTTGGATTCAGTGATATTTCTTCGTTTTCAAGAACATTTAAAAAATATTATGGTGTAAGCCCTACCGAATTTATAAAGCAAAACCCCTATCGACATAGCAAGATTCGTCAACTGGAAAGCAAGAACGGACAAGAATATCCTGATTATGAAAAATACATTTGCGTCATTAATAACCTTAAAAATTGGATAAAAATGAATGCAAAAATTGAAATCAGAGAGATGCAAAAAATGGACTTGGCTTATGTTTCAAGTATCGGACCTCAAAACCTTGAAAATTCTTTTGGCAAATTAATCCAATGGGCAGCACCAAAAGGCTTGATGAACGAAAAAACAAAAATGGTGACGATATATCACGATAGCTATAAAGTTACAGAAGCCAATAAAGTCAGAATGAGTGCTTCTATTTTGCTTGATAAGCCCATTAAACCGGAAGGTGAAATTGGACTGACTTCAATCGAAGCAGGAAAATTTATTATTGGTAGCTTCGAGATAGGCTTGAGCGAATTTGAAAAATCTTGGACAGGACTGTTTTTATGGATGAACGAAAACGGGTATAAAAAAGCTGACAGAGAACCTTTTGAGATTTATCATAATAATTTTAATGAGCATCCTGAAAGAAAAGCAATCGTTGACTTTTGCATTCCAATTGAATAAAGAACGCTCTAAAACTCCGTATTTAAGCAATATCGATTTAATGCTGAAATAAAGCATTTAGCATTTAAAAAACCGAAAGATAAGTGCTTCTTTAGCCTCCAATAATCACTCACTAAAGGTTGGAACCAGTTTAAAAAAACAGAATGGACTTCTTCAAAATCGCTGAGAAAATAATTGAACTAAAGGAGAAGGACGATAAGCTTAGAGCCAAATTGGAAGAAAAAAGAACCCTCTCAAATGGCTACAATAAGCAAATGGAGGCTTTGCATAATGAAAATACCAAAGAGCTTAAATTGATAATGGAAAAAATTGGATTTCCGACATTCGATAAAGTTGGTGAAGAAGCAAGTAATGCAGCTTGGCTAATTATTCAGCACTCTATCGGACAACCCGACTTTATGAAAGAAGCTGCAAGACTATTAGAAATTGCTGTAAACGAAAATAAAGCCGACCCAAAATGCTTAGCATATTTGACCGACCGGATAGCCGTTTTTGAAGGGAGACCGCAACTCTACGGAACCCAATTCGATTGGGACCAAAATGGCCAAATGAGTCCAAATAAATATGACGACCTCCTAAAAGTAAATGAACGGAGAAAGGCCATCGGCTTAAATTCAATTGAAGAACAGATTGAGATTATACAGAAAAGAATTAAAAATGAAAATCAATGCCCTCCCAAGAATTTTGAAGAAAGAAACCGTGAATACGAAATGTGGAGAAAATCAGCAGGTTGGATAAAATAACCGCCCCAAACATCGACTTTATAAATGAGGGCTAACTGATTAAAAATAAAGATATTGCAATCAAAACACTTTGGTACTGCAAACAAAAAGTCGATTTCAAATCCCACCACTTCACATGGTCAAGGGCCTTGAAGATTAAAAAAAGAATGAATAAATCAGTTGACAACTATTTTATTGAAGGCTGCGGTCGATGCCCCCTGGGAGGTACTCCTGAATGTAAAGTTCATTGTTGGACTTCAGAACTGGAGCTTTTGAGAAAAATAGTCCTTAACTGTGGTTTGACAGAAGAATCTAAATGGGGTGTTCCTTGCTACACTTACCAAAGTAAAAATATTCTTATGGTGAGCGCATTAAAAGAATATTGTTGTATTAGCTTTTTTAAAGGATCCATGCTCAATGACCAGAAAAATCTATTGGTGAAACCTGGGCCAAATTCGCAAGCAGTAAGACTTTTTGTATTTAAAAATATTCAGGAGATTATAAAGATTGAAGGTGAAATACGAGCATATATCTTTGAATCTATTGAGCTTGAAAAAGCTGGAATTAAAATTCAATTCAGAAAGAATCACGAGCCAATTCCAGTGGAGTTTGAGGCAAAATTGGAAAAAGACCCGGTTTTGAAAACCGCCTTTGAGGCTCTGACACCAGGAAGACAGCGAGGTTATATTCTCTATTTTTCGCAACCCAAGCAATCAAAGACCAGAATATTGAGAATTGAAAAGTGTGAGCCTATGATATTGTCAGGAATTGGATTACATGACAAATATAAATCCATGAAAAAGTAGGAAACTACCACTAACCCATGGTATAGCCTACCTTAAAAGAAGACCGAGTGAACATTGAACGCATTGATTAATACGAGAATTTTTGAAGTATATAACACGGACAGTCTGGATTTTATCTTTGGTAAGCTTGTTTACAGACACAGCAAGCGAGATGTTATATCCAATTATGCCGATTTACCTTAAGACAATTGGTTTTTCAATTGTGCTTATAGGAATATTAGAAGGCATTGCAGAAGCCACAGCGGGACTTAGTAAGGGCTATTTTGGTAAACTTTCAGACAGTTCTGGTAGACGAGTTCCATTTGTTCAGATTGGTTATGCTTTTAGTGCCATATCAAAACCAATGATGGCGGTTTTCATTTATCCACTATGGATATTCTTTGCCCGGACAGTTGACCGTTTTGGAAAAGGCATTCGCACAGGTGCAAGGGATGCAATTCTTTCGGATGAAGCAACATTTCAGACAAAGGGAAAAGTCTTTGGATTTCATCGCTCAATGGACACTTTAGGAGCAGTTTTAGGACCATCTTTGGCTTTGCTTTATTTATATTACTATCCCCAAGACTATCAAACACTTTTTTTTATAGCATTCATCCCCGGACTATTTGCGGTTTTAGCTTCTCTTTATCTCAAAGACAAAGAAAAAATCAAACAAAAAACAAAGGTATCAACACCATTTTTTTCATTCTTAAAATATTGGAAAGTAAGCCCTCCAGAATACAAAAAAGTAGTAATCGGTCTTTTAATTTTTACGCTTTTCAATAGTTCAGATGTTTTTCTATTACTTCAGGTAAAGCAGTCAGGTCTTGACGATACAATGGTTATTGGGGTTTATATTTTCTACAATCTTATATATGCCTTGTTTGCTTTTCCTATTGGGATTCTTGCCGACAAAGTTGGGCTGAAAACAATATTCATTATTGGACTCGGATTGTTTGCGACTGTATATTTTGGAATGGCCTTTAATACTAAAATATATTTCTTTTTCGGACTGTTTTTTCTTTATGGCATTTATGCTTCTGCTACAGAAGGCATTTCCAAAGCGTGGATTTCAAACATTACCGACAAAAAAGATACGGCAACAGCAATCGGAACCTTTTCGGGCTTGCAAAGCATTTGCGCAATGTTGGCAAGTTCGCTGACTGGACTAATTTGGTTTCAATTCAACGCGACGATTGCTTTTTTGGTAACAGCGACGGTAACTTTATTTGTACTGGTTTACTTCATATCTATCCCTAAACCGACAACAACAACCATTGACATGTCCCAACAATAAGGATAGGAAAGGGTAGCCTTTAAGGAGGCTTTCGTTTAATGACGGATTTTTATTTCACAACAAGATTTTTTGGCTTATAACCTTCATTAAGCAAAGCCTCAAACCTTCAAAGAAAAAAGGCATAAAAAAACCTCTGAAGTTAGGTTCTTCAAAGGTTTTTGTTTCAGCATTTAGCTGATCACTTACAGGTAAATTTCAGAATTACTTCAAATTTTTATAACGAATCCGCTTAGGAGTCACATCACCCAAACGCTTCTTCTTGTTTTCCTCGTAGTCGGTGAAGTTCCCTTCAAACCAATATACCTGGGAATCTCCTTCGAAAGCCAAGATGTGGGTACAGATACGATCCAGGAACCAACGGTCGTGGGAGATGATTACCGCACAGCCTCCGAAGTTTTCCAAAGCCTCCTCCAATGCACGAAGTGTATTTACATCCAAGTCGTTGGTAGGTTCGTCCAAAAGCAGCAAGTTCCCACCTTCTTTTAGGGTCAATGCCAAATGCACACGGTTCCGTTCCCCTCCGGAAAGGACACCAACTTTTTTCTCTTGGTCTGATCCTGCAAAGTTGAACTTGGAAACATAGGCCCTAGAATTCACTTCCTTATTTCCCAGTTTCATCAATTCATTTCCCTCCGAGATGGTTTGATACACTGTTTTATTCGGATCCAAGTGATCATGCTCCTGATCCACATAGGCAAGCTTCACCGTCTCACCCACTTCAAAATGACCAGAATCCGGTTTTTCCTGACCTGTAATTAGCTTGAAAAGGGTGGTTTTACCAGCACCGTTAGGACCGATGATTCCGACGATACCACCTTGTGGGAGTGAAAAACTCAAATCTTCAAACAACAATTTATCGCCGTAGGCTTTAGAAACATGGTTTGCCTCAATCACTTTGGCACCCAAACGAGGACCCGGCGGAATAAAGAGTTC
>JABXHZ010000275.1 GCA_013373335.1 Cyclobacteriaceae bacterium
GTAGCTTGTTTGGATTTAGCCACGTTGGCGGAGAATCTGGCAATAAATTCCTGCAATTCCTTCCGTTTTTCCTCAGCTTTTTTGTTTTGATCTGCTCGCTGCTTAAGAGCTAATTGAGAGGATTCATACCAGAAAGTATAGTTACCTGAGTAAATTTTGATTTTTCCGAAATCGATGTCTACGATGTGGGTGGAAACAGAATCGAGGAAGTGACGGTCGTGAGAAACAACAATCACCAAGTTTTTGAAATTCACCAAGAAGTCTTCGAGCCAAACAATCGTTTCAGCATCTAGGTCGTTCGTTGGTTCGTCCAAAATCAAAATGTCTGGATTACCAAAAAGAGCTTGGGCTAATAAAACCCGGACCTTTTGATTTCCAGCAAGATTTTTCATCGGTTGATAATGAAGATCTTCGGAAATTCCCAAACCTGAAAGCAGGGCTGCAGCATCTGATTCCGCATTCCAGCCATCCATTTCTGCGAATTCAGCCTCCAATTCAGATGCTCGGATTCCATCTTCTTCAGAAAAATCAGGTTTCATGTAGATAGCATCTTTTTCCTCCATGATAGCAAACAGCTTTTTGTGTCCCATCAAGACTGTTTTGAGGACTTCTACTTCATCAAATTCAAAGTGGTTTTGTTTAAGAACTGCCATCCGCTGCCCAGGAGTGATGTTGATGCTGCCAGAGGTGCTTTCAATTTCTCCGGAAAGAATCTTCAGAAAAGTGGATTTACCGGCACCATTGGCTCCGATAACACCATAACAATTTCCAGGAGTAAATTTTAAATTGACGTCTTCGAAAAGAGTCCGCTTACCAAATTTGAGAGATAAATTATCTACAGAGATCATTCGAAATTGAGCTTTTTAGAGGCGCAAAGATAGGAATAAAAATTTCCTTTGACTTGGCTCTAAGCACTAATACCTAAAGAACCGCTCCAAAAACTTCATTAACAAAATCCTAACAGGTTGCTTATATTAAAAGCAAAATTTTGAAAAGTAAGTGGATGGGGAGATTTTACCTGATTTGTCTGACATTTTTCCTTTTTAATCTATCGATTAGGGTGCATGCTCAGGTGTCTACTGTAGGTACTGAATTTTGGGTTGGATTCATGGATAACAATAAAATTCCGCCAAATAATGGAGGGCAGGGAGCACCTGATTTTGCGAATATCATAGTCACAGCCAATGAAGATGCTCAGGGGACTATAGAGTATCGTGGTCAGACTGCAAGTTTTTCCCTCAGCGCGGGCCAACAATATACTTTACGGGTTCCCTCTGAAGATTTGGATTTGTTGCATAGAAGTTCGGGAATAACCGAAAACAAGGGTGTTTACATTTCCAGTACAGGGAAAATAGCCGTTCATGCTTACAACGAGCGATTTCGAAGTGCAGATGGCAGCGTGATTTTGCCCGTTTCCGCTTTGGGTACGGATTACTATATCACTTCTCATTATGAGACCCTTACTGCAAATGTAAATTTCAACGGAAATATCAATGATGAAAGTACCCTGCTTGTAGTTGCAACGGAAGATGATACGGAAATAGAAATCACCCCTTCGGTTGCCAATATCGGGGGAGGAGCGCCTGGATCTCCTTACACTATCCGGCTTAACCGAGGGCAAAGCTACCAGCTAAAAGCAAAAGCAGATTTAACAGGTTCCCGAGTTCGTGTGGTAGGTGCTGATGCCAATGAATGTAAAAAAATTGCGGTATTTGGAGGAAATAAGTGGACATCTGTAGGAAACTGTGGTGAGGCAAACGATCACCTTTTTCAGCAGGCCTATCCTGTCAATACTTGGGGCAACTCCTTTGTTCATGTGGCTTTGTCAGGTAGGACTTCAGGTGAGTTGGTCAAAGTCCTGGCTGCTGAGAATGGAACCGAAGTAAGAGTCAATGGAGCCTTGGAAGGGACAATTGATCAGGGGGAATGGCTTTCTTTAGAATTTGGGATTAATGAGCATGGTAAAATCGAAACAAGCAAGCCAGCTTCGGTTTCTGTTTTTTCAAAAAGTCAGGCATGTAATGAACCCACTGCGCCAGGAGCAACTACGGGAGACCCCTTCATGATTACTTACAGCCCAAGCGAACAGTTTTTGAAACAACTGACATTTATTTCCCTGAATTTGCCTTCTATTGTTAATCATTATGTCAACATTGTGGTCAAGACCGGTACACAAAATGGGACGGTGTTGGATGGTACCAATGTAAGTGGTCGATTTTTCCCCTTACCAGGTGACCCAAATTTTATGTATGCCCGAATAAACATTTCGCAGGGAGTTCATCGCTTGAGTAACCCTGATGGATTTGCTGCTTATGCATACGGCTTTGGGGAACTGGAATCTTATGGATATGCAGCTGGTGCTGCTTTGGACAATTTAAATTTTGAGACAGAGGCATCCTATGAATTTGAAGTCGATGGTGAAAATGTAGCTTGCCTTAACCAGCCAGGGGATTGGATCATTAACTCCGAAAACCCCGATTTCACCTATTTTGTCTGGGATTTTGGTGATGGTAGTCCTTTACAGGAAGGCAAAGAGGTAAGTCATACTTTTGCGGAACCTGGAGAATATGAAGTCTCTATTTTGGCAGCAATAAGTCCTAATTCTTGTGATCAACAAGAAGAGGTGACTTTTATGGTCAATGTACTTGATTCTTCGGCTGAAATAATTGGTTCTTCCTCGGCATGTCCAGAGGTTGAAGAATTGTTATATACCATCGAGAATTTAGAAAATGTTACTCGGGTAGAATTTGAAATTGATGGAGGAGAATTGGTTGAGATAAATGATTTATCAACCATTGTCAAATGGGGAGCTGCGAACGATAATGCTACCTTGACTGCGATACCATATAATTTGAATGGCTGCCCCGGAGAGCCGATATCATTCCCAGTTACTGTAAACCAACGAATAGAGGCAGAAATTCCAGAAGGCCCCGAGGAAATTTGTTTCGATCCCTCTGTATCACATTTATATTCTATTCCTGGAGGAACAAATGGGAGAAGGTATGATTGGATTATAGAAGGGGGTACTATTCTCTCTGGTCAGGGTAGCTCTGAAATTGAGGTGAGTTGGAACCAACCAGGGGTTTTAGGAAAACTGTATTACACTGCCACAAGTCTGGTGGATGCTTTGTGTGAAGGGACTTCAGAATCCATTGAAGTTTCAGTGAAAAATGAATTTTTAATATCGACAGAAGAAGTTGTATCGGTTAGTTGCTCAGGAGATGGAAGCGGAATTATTGATTTAAGAATTGAAGGAGGTGTCCCTCCTTATCAGTTTGAATGGTCACATGACCCCAATCTCCAGAATAAGCGTGCAGAAGAATTAATCGCAGGAATTTATTCAGTTAAAGTAATTGATCAATTTGGATGCGTGGAGGTTTTGGAAAATATTGAAGTTGTCGAACCTGCCCCATTGGAATTAATTAGTGTTTTTCCACAGGCTGTTTCTTGCTATGGGAAACCTGATGGTATCGTAACCTTAGAAATAAATGGGGGAACTCCACCTTACTTAATTGACTTTGATGGTGGTCAATCCTTTTCTTCCTCTATTCAATTGAATGATTTATCTCAGGGAATTTATGATTGGATGGTAATGGACTCCAATGGTTGTTCTATCCCAGTTTCTTTTGAAATCGCTTCTCCACCTGCTTTAGAGGTTGAAGTGAGACTTGAGAAGCCGGCTTGCCCTGGTGGAAGCAATGGTGAATTGTTTGCATTCCCAGCTGGGGGAATCAATCCTTTTGTGTATACTTGGGAGTCCAATTCAGGTACAGGAAATCAACTAATTGGAGTTCCTCGTGGAGTCTACGCCGTTTCTGTTAGAGATGCTTCTGGTTGTGTGAGTTTGGGACAGGGAGAAGTAGTAGAGGCGGCACCTGTGGTTCGTATGCCAACAGGATTTTACCCTGAAAGAGATCAAGACCTTTTTTGGGCTATATCCAATTGCGAATTGGAAATGGAAATCTGGATTTTCAACAGGTGGGGTCAGATTATTTATTCTGGGAATGAAGGCTGGGATGGCATGATTTCTGGAGTAGATGCCCCGTCTGGAACTTATTCCTACCGAATCCAGTATTCCTATTGGATTAATGATCAGTTCCAAGTAGAAAACAAATCAGGAGCTTTTGCTCTTATTAGATAAAATATTCAAAATCAGCTCAATCACCCAAATTGACTAAAATGTTGGATTTGTAAATGGTACACTCAAAAAGATTATTTTTAGTCTTTTTCGTGTGTATTTTGTTTTTGCTGAGCGGAAACGTAAATGCTCAGTTAAGCACGTTTGGTAAGGAGTTCTATTTCGGGTTGATGGAAAACAACCTTAAATCGAACAATATAGACAAAGCAGTAATTTCTATTACAGCTAGAGAAGAAGCTATTGGGTCTATTCAATATGCCAACCAAACCATAAATTTTTCCTTGGGCCAAAATGAAGTTTTCACGCATGAAATCCTTTCTTCTGATATAGATGTTCTTCACAGGACTTCAGGAGTTATAGAAAATAAAGGGATAATAATTTCCTCTTCCGGTCAGATTTCAGTACATGCTTTTAATTTAAGACGGACTAGCTCTGATGCTTCCGTTATCCTTCCTGTTAAGACCTTGGGTCGTGAATATCTAGTCACATCCCACTTCAATGATATGTCTCTCTATGTGGATAATTTGGAGAGTACCATGCTAATCGTCGCAGTGGAAGATCAGACAAGAGTTGAGATTACTCCATCAGTAAACACCGTTAATGGAAAAACTGCAGGCGTTCCTTTTGAAATACTCCTTAATTCTCGACAAAGTTATCAGCTAAAAGCCGAAGGTGATTTGACTGGGTCTTTCGTGAGGGTTTTAGGCCCTGAAACGGATGTTTGTAAGAAAATCGCTGTTTTTGGAGGGAATAAAATGACCCAAGCGGGGGACTGTAATGGGACGGCTGATCATCTTTTCCAACAATCTTATCCAATCGATTTTTGGGGAACATCGTTTATCCATGTTCCTATGTTGGATAAGTCATCCGGAGAATTAGTAAAGGTTTTAGCTTCCGAAGATGGGACTCAGATTACTGTTGACGGGCAGGTCGTTCAGACCTTAAATGCAAGACAGTTTTTTACTTTCGATTTTGATGCTTCTAAACCTCGAGTAATTGAAGGCTCTAAGCCAATCAGTGTTACTGCAATTGCAAAAAGTCAGGACTGTGACTCTTCTGGATCTACTTTGGGAGATCCTACGATGATTTCCTACAA
>JABXHZ010000109.1 GCA_013373335.1 Cyclobacteriaceae bacterium
GGATTGATTTTAGGAAAAAAAGAATTGATCAAGGAGGTCCAATTTTTCACTCGCCACACTGGCCCAGCAATTTCTCCTTTTAATTCCTGGATTTTATCCAAAAGTCTGGAGACTCTTGCAGTACGCATGGATCGTCATTGTGACAGTGCCTTAAAAATTTCTCAATATTTTGAGGGAAATCCCGAAATCGAGGGAGTCAACTATCCATTTTTGAAATCTCATCCCCAATACCATTTAGCTAAAAAACAAATGAGCCAGGGAGGAGGAATCCTCACCTTACAATTGAAAGGAGGTCTTGGTCGAGTTCAGAAATTCATTGATAATTTGGAAATGATTTCCATAACAGCGAATCTGGGAGATAGCAGAACCATTATCACTCATCCAGCCTCCACAACCCATAGCAAGCTTAGTGAGGAAGAAAGGCTTCGAGTGGGGATCACGGATGGTCTCGTTCGGGTTTCAGTCGGACTGGAGCATCCAGAGGATATTCTTGGAGATATTGAAAAGGCATTGGACAGGTCAAAAATATAGGGCTAAAAAGCCCTATTTTACTTACCAGGTTGTTGATTTCAATTTCGGAAAGGCCCGAATGATATCACTCAAGCTGATTTGCCCAACGAGTTTCCCGTCTTTCAAAACCGGAAAGCGCCTAATCTTCAATTCCAAAAATTTGCCGGCAGCATCAAATAAAGATAAATCGGGTGATAAGGTAATCACTTCCCTAGTCATATGCTCCCGAACCTTTGCCGGGAATTTTGGCGTATTGGTATATTTTCCTTTGATGATTTCCTTTAAGCAGTCCACCTCAGAAATTATCCCTACCAAACCACCAGACTCATCAACAACAGGAGCACCAGAGATTTTTCTTCGGGTCAGCACCTCCAAGACCTGATCAATTGTATCATCAGGATGAAAGGTGACCAAATTGGTACTCATGTGATCTCGGACGAGAATGGGAGTAGGAGCAGTCCGCTTAGATGTGACCATTCGAACTCCTTGGAAACTTTTTACCATAGCCTTAAAATTTAAAATTGGATGAATAATATACTGAAAATCATCACTTTTTCAAATTTAAAATCCATAAAAATTTATTTTTCAGGCTATTATTTTAATAAAATAAAATTTTAAAAAATTTTATTTCTAAGCAGTATAATCGGACGCCAATTTTCAGATGCTTTTTTATACAAATCATCAAAATCAAAAGTGCCCACTAAAATATCCTGATCATTATCCTGATCAATATCGCCCTTTGCAATAATCAGGAAGTTTGCATCAAAATCTAAGTCAGTAACATAGGGTTGAAAATTGTAGTCCCCTACATTTTCAAAATAAATTAAATCTTGACGGGGAGATTGTTTAGAATCTGGAAAAAAAGAAATGGCAACCAAATCCACATCTCCATCTTGATCAAAATCATCCGCTTCAATCCCACTCGCTCCATACATGGGATAAAACCAAACCTCTTCAAATTCGAAATCCCCTAGGTTTTTGAACATCCTAACTCCATGAAACCTCTTGAAAATTTGAGATAGATCTGCATTATCTCCATTCACCATTACAATATCCAAAAGCCCATCTTGGTCAATATCGACCAATTGGAAATCACTACTACCAAAGGCCGGTTGAAATTCCAGCAACTTCTTTTCTGAAAAGCGTTCCTCTCCTATATTCTCCCAAAAATAAATCCCTTCTCTTGCCTGAGTCATCATCCCAACAACATCCAAATCCCCATCTTGATCAAAATCTACCAGTTCCACCTTTCGGGCTCCCGGCAAAGCTTTTAAAACTACCTCTTCTTCCCGACCATCCTTGGTGAAAAACACACTCAATTTTCCTAAGTGATTTCCAAATTGGGAGATAACACGGTCTTGAATCCCATCCCCATTTAAGTCCCCCACCGCCAAATCTACAGGTCGCATCAATTTACTTTCTAAGCGTGTCGCTTCCCATTGGGCACCAACTTTTTCGAATCGCTCCAAAGTACCTAAAGAATCGTTGGATGGATCCATAAGCCCCATTGAGAGCAATTCAAAACCCGACTCATCAAATTGGATACCGACTGGTGCGACATCGGTCACCAAAGAATCCACTATCTCGAAGTCACCATCAAGTTTCAACTGAAAAAGCCTTTTGAATCGATGCCCAAGCCAAATGTTTGATTGATCATCTACCTGAATCATGGTAATCAAATCAGGATATAAAAAGTCAAATTCAGGAATTTCAATCTCAAAATTGGGAATCCCAACCTGAGGATCAATCTTCTCAGCCTGTGGAAGTGGAGTATTTGGAGCTAATTCTAGATAATATTTTTTCAGTTTTTCCCAGTCCTCCCTCTTAATCAGAGGAATCTCAGAATAGATACCCTTAGGCACCCCATTATCGCTTGGTAAGGTGACTCCGAAATCCTCCGCCAAGTAAAGGCCCATTCGCATCCGCATATCTGGAAGGACCTTATTTTCCCAGGTTCCCTTATCCAAAATGTCCGGATTAGGTTTGATATGGCAATTTCCGCAATAAAGTTCCGCGAGTTTTTCGCCATCTAAGTCCAAATCCATTTGGGACAACTGATAAAGGCTAGGGATGGGTTGCTTACGTTCGGAAATAGGTTCGCAAGCGAAAAAAATAACAAATACCAATACAAAGGATGTAAATCTCATCATTCCTCAAATGCCTCCAAGAATTTTTCCACAATACTATGATCAATTCCTAAATGAAATTTAAAATCCTCTGGATCAGCAGAAAATTTGACTTCTGGGTTAAAATATTGATTAATGGAGCGCACGGTTGTTTTACATGAAGCATGAATTTCACGAAATCCTTCCATTTTTTTCAACCGATGGACATGTTCCGGCTTTGATCCTCCACCAGGCATAATGATAATCCGATCTCCTGCTTTTTGAATCAATTTTTCAATCAAACTGATCCCCTCTGAAACCGAGTTTTTCGCTCCTGAAGTCAATATTCGTTTAAATCCCAGACGGATAATTTCTTCCAAGGAAGCCTCAGGATCTTTACAAACATCGAATGCTCGATGAAAAGTACAGGGTTTGCCAGAAGCCGCCCTCAACAAGCTTTCACAGGCTTCTGAATGAATGTTACCTTTTGAATCTAAGACCCCAAATACAAACCCATCCGCTCCCATTTCACCCAAAAGTTCGATATCCTTCTTCATGACCAACAATTCCTTGGGAGAATAACAAAAATCCCCACCTCTGGGACGAATCATGACAAATACCGGAATATCCAATTCGCTTTTTAGAGTTTGGAGCATCCCTGCACTTGGAGTTTCTCCACCTTCGGGAAAGTTCGCACACAATTCCAACCGATGTACGCCAAATCGAGCAGCATCTAAGGCAGCTTGAATAGTAAAAACAGGCGCTTCTAATAAATATTCCATCCTTTAAAAATGACTCTTGGAGTCGAGTAATTCATTATTGGTCAAATTGGCTTTAGCGAAATTAAATCCCGGTTGAACCGCAAATGCACCAACTTCTCCTTCCTTGTTGATTGCTAAAAAACCAGCCTGAATATTGTCAATATCTTTACGGTTTTTAGAAATCAATCGCCTTACAGCCTCTTCACAAGCCTCTTGAGGCGTTCTTCCCTGACGCATCAATTCAACAATCAGAAAACTCCCGCAAATCCGAATAATTGATTCACCCAATCCCGTGGCAGTAGCAGCACCCACTTCATTATCCACATAAAGCCCCGCACCAATAATAGGACTATCTCCCACTCTTCCATGCATTTTATAAGCAAGTCCACTTGTAGTACAGCTTCCAGCTAAATTTCCCAGAGCATCCATCCCTATCATACCAATAGTATCATGGTTTTCGATATTGATAACAGGCTTATAGTTACTTGTCTTTTTCCACTCATCATAAGCCTTTTGGGCATTTGGACTTAAAACTTCCTTTTCAATTGGAAAACCTTGTGCTATTGCAAATTGCCTTGCCCCTTCTCCAGCTAACATCACATGTGGAGTCTTCTCCATCACTGCTCTGGCAAGCGAAATCGGATGTTTTACATGACGAAC
>JABXHZ010000274.1 GCA_013373335.1 Cyclobacteriaceae bacterium
CCACCACAAAGCTCTACTGAAAAAGTCGGATCAAAGGTGATAACACGCACAAAATCCCCATATTTCTCACCGAAGAGCGCCATGGCTCCCATTTTCTTGGCTTCTTCAATCGGTACATTTCGTTTTTCAACCAAGGTAATATTCTCTCGGATTTTTCGATTGACGATTTCCTCCACCCATTGGATTTCAGCATCTGTCATTTTACTGAAATGTGAAAAATCAAATCGAAGAAGTCTATCATTTACCAAGGAACCACGCTGCTGAACATGTTCACCCAGCACTTCCCGCAAAGCTGCATGAAGTAAATGGGTAGCTGAGTGATTGTTCATAATCAACTGTCGCTGAGCAGCATCTACATGAGCTTTGAATGCTTTCTTTGGTTCTGCGGGTAATTTTTCTACGAAATGAACAATCAAGTCATTTTCTTTTTTGGTATCTACAACCCGGATTTTTTCGATATCGGAAACCAACCAGCCGGTATCCCCAACCTGTCCCCCGCTTTCTGCATAAAAAGGAGTTTTATCCAGTACCAGCTGATATTTTTCCCCTTTTTTCTCTTTGACTGTTCGGTATTTGACGATATGGGATTGACTTTCCAGAAAATCATAGCCTATAAAATCCACCCCTACTTCTTCATCCAGCATCACCCAATCCCCCGTTTCGGATTCAGAAGCCGCTCGAGAACGATTTTTTTGCTTTTCCATTTCCACTTCAAAGCCCTTTTCATCCAAGGAGAATCCGCTTTCACGAGCAATGAGGGAGGTCAAATCCAAAGGAAACCCGTAAGTATCGTACAATTCAAAAGTAGTTTTGCCCGAAATAACTTTCTCTCCTTTTTCGCTCAATTCAGCTTTGATATTGGCCAGCATTTTCAGTCCATGATCCAGGGTACGTAGGAAAGAAGTTTCTTCTTCCTGAATCACTTTTGCAATAAAATCCTGCTGCTGCAGAACTTCCGGGAAAATTTCTCCAAAATGCTCAGCCATCAAGGGACATAACTCATATAGAAATGGCGACTGAAAACCTAAAAAAGTATAGCCATAGCGCACTGCCCGACGAAGTATCCGCCGAATCACATAACCTGCTTTATTATTGGAAGGAAGCTGCCCATCTGCGATCGTAAAGGAAATGGCCCGAATATGGTCCACTACCACACGGAAAGCAATATCGGTTTGCTCGTCTTCTCCGTATTTTTTGCCGGATTTCTTTTCCAGGAAGGAAATAAATGGGGTAAAAATATCGGTATCGTAATTGGATGATTTTCCCTGAATGGCGCGTACCAATCGTTCAAAACCCATCCCCGTATCCACATGCTTTGCAGGAAGTTCCTTAAGACTTCCATCCGCTAAGCGATTGAATTGCATAAATACCAGGTTCCATATTTCTATGACCTGCGGATGATCATGATTTACCAATCCTCTCCCGGGAATTTGAGTAATTTCTTCTTCCGGTCTCAAGTCGATATGAATTTCCGAGCAGGGCCCACAAGGTCCTGTATCCCCCATTTCCCAGAAATTATCCTTTTTAGAGCCCATGATAATTCTATCTTCCGGCACAATTCCTTTCCAGAAATCAAAGGCTTCCTGATCCATTTCCAGATTTTCAGAAGGGTCTCCTTCAAAAACGGAGACGTACAATCTATCTTTTGGAAGCTTGTAAACCTCAGTCAGCAATTCCCAAGCCCAGTCAATGGCTTCTTTTTTGAAATAATTCCCGAAAGACCAGTTGCCCAACATCTCAAACATGGTGTGATGGTAGGTATCCACCCCAACCTCTTCGAGATCGTTATGCTTTCCACTTACTCGAAGACATTTCTGAGAATTGGCAACTCGAGGATATTTGGCGATTTCGTTTCCCAAAAAGGCATCTTTGAACTGATTCATCCCTGCGTTGGTGAACATCAGGGTTGGGTCATTTTTCACTACGATAGGTGCTGAGGGAACGAAATGGTGGCCTTTGGACTGAAAAAACTCGATAAAGGAGCTTCGTATTTTCTTTGCTTCCATGGAAGTTGAGCTTGCGCTTATGATCGTTAAGTTAAAATCCAAAACTATGAGCCTGGATTTAAGCTCACAAAAATAGCAGTTTTAATGGGCTTAGGTAAATGGAATTCAGAAAAACAGCAGGATTTAATGGATTTTAGAATTTGAGGCTTTCAAAAAACAAAGAAGGAATTGATATGGAGCATACCATTATCCGATGGCTAAAGCCTCCTGCAATTGATTAAAGTTTTTTCCTGCTGTTCGGGATTTGTAATCCCGAACGTCTCAATCTAAATTTTCATTTCAAATCCCCCTTGCCCCCTTTGATTAGAATATCCGGTCCTTTCAGAAATAAAGAGCAAAGGGGGAGTTGGAGTGGGGTTTATCTTTAGCCCAGCGGTTAAAACCGCCGGCAATTGAATCGGTGAATCTTTCAATAAATCTCACGACCGAAGGGAGTATATTTTTCCTCAGACATATTTCTTTTCACCATTGAGACTGCTTCTCCCGATTCTCGGGATCGCAGTTACGGTAAGACCAATGTCTTGCCGAAGTCTTATTTCCTGCCACGAAAGGCAGGAACGAAGTATGTGTATTTCGCTAAACAAAGTCGGCTTATTTTAAAAGGAACCTTAACTTTACAGAAGTCACTTCAAAAAAAACCTATTCTTATGGATTACCGATCCCTTATCACTTCTCCTACTTTGTTGATTGATGAAAAGGTCTGCCGAGCCAACATTCAAAAAATGGCTGAGAAGGCGGAACTTCATCAATTGGAGCTTATTCCTCATTGGAAAACTGCACAATCTAAAAAAATCGGAGAATGGGCACGGGAATACGGGATTCGAAAAATCACCACCTCTTCCATCCGACAAGCTGCCTACTTGAGTAATACAGGATGGGACCTCATTCATATCGCCTTTCCATTTAATATTCGGGAGATCCCAAGACTAAATGAATTAGCCAGAAATCAAGCGATTTCGGTTCAAATCGTCAACCCCTTTACCATTCAAAAATTAGCAGAGCAAGTCAGCACCCCGATTGGTTTTATGATCGAAATCGATGCAGGATATGGGCGTACAGGCGTGCATATGAGTGATTTTGGAAAAATTGACGAGATTCTCAAAATCGGGAAAACCTCAAAAAACCTGTCTTTTTTGGGCTTTTACATCCATCCCGGTCATACTTACTACAAACCTGACAAGGAACTGATATATCATGAAACGCGGCAGGCTTTGGCCATGCTAAAAACCAAGTATGAATCGGAATACCCCAATCTCGTGACTCGTATCGGAGATACCCCAGGATGCTCCGTAGCCACTGATTTTGGAGATATAGATCAGATGGGACCTGGCAATTTTGTCTTTTATGATTTGATGCAAGCAGATCTTGGAAGTTGTAAAAAATCCGATATCGCCGTGGCTCTGGCAGTTCCTATCGTGGATATTGTCCCTGAAAGAAAGGAGATTTTGGTTCATGGAGGTGGAGTACACCTAGCCAAGGATCACCTGATTGAAAAAGATGGAAAAAAGAATTTCGGAGAGATCGTATTTCTCAAAAAAGATGGTTGGGAAATTCCAGAGCATATATCCTTTGTGAAAAGTATTTCACAAGAACACGGGCTTATACAAGCTTCTGACGAACTTTTGAATCAAGTTCAAGTCGGTGATCTATTGGGAATCTTGCCCATCCATTCCTGCATGACGGCAGATGCCATGGGAGTTTATCTCAGCTTGTCAGGTGAATGGATTGACCATGCAGAGGAGAAGAAGTTTAAGGTTTGAGAGTTAGATTGATATAGATTTAATTGGTTTGCCATCATACAGGCACTGAATTCTCATTTACATATCAAAGATTAAGAACTGTCTATTAGGGAATTGAGATTTGTAAAATAGCTGTCTGATAAGAATTATTGTCACATTGAGCGAA
>JABXHZ010000292.1 GCA_013373335.1 Cyclobacteriaceae bacterium
GAAAAGCCCGTTTCCCGATTTCGGAAATTGATATTGGCACTTGGGAGGATATTGTTGAAATCCCGCTTGAAGACACCCTCCGTAGGGAAAAATGCCTCATTGTCTAATCGGGCAAATTGATAATCCAAGTTAAGGTTGATGCTGTAACCGTTGTTGTTATAAGCATAGCCACTTCGAAGCCGTTGCGTGATGAATTTGTTATTAAACTCATTACTCAAGGCTGTATCCAAAACGGGCAGATTCTCCTCATTGAAAACCCGAGTTTTTTGGTCTGCAATAGTCTTATTGTTCGCTACTTGGTAGCCAAATGTACCCATAGCTTTTTCTCCCAATGGCTCTGTCAAAGTCACATTAACTCGGTAATTGAAGCCGTCATTCAAGGCATCCGTCCGCTGAATAGTGGTATCCAATAGATTTCTATTGTAATCCCGACTGGCAGCTGTCAAATCGGATAATTGATCCCGGTTGTTCCAGGTAGTAGAAATATCCGTAGAAAGCGTTCTTCTAGGTTTATCGAATTTATAGCGATAGGTGATGTTATTGGAAACATTAAATGCCTTGGTTTCTGCGTCCGTAATGGAACGAAGGGCAGACAAAGAATCACCGGTATTTCCCAAGGTCAAAGCATCTCGGTCGCTGAATGTTTTGTTTGTCTGGAATGAAATACTCGGCGTGACAATAATGCTGTTCTTTTCATTCAAGTCAGCTTCGATACGAGCATTAGCCCGGTGATTGTAATTATCCACGCTATTGATCAGGTTTTCCTGATAAAACTGGCTCTGAGTCTCGGAAATTATCCGCTCCTCATTGGTTATTTGCTGAAGCGTATTGTTGGTATTATTGAAGAAATAACTTCCGGTGACATTGATCTTTTTACCCCACTTATCACTGTAATTAAGACCTATTGCATTGGTCTGAATGATACCAATGTCATTGCCGACAAAGAAGTTGTTATTGCCGCCTCCCCAGCGACCTCCTCCTCCACGGAATCCTCCTCTTCCTCCGGATGAATTAGCCGTCACCCCGGCCAAGTCCTGAGAGGAAAAATTTTGCTGATTGACGTTGTTGGTCAAGCCTAGGATTGAGAAACGACGATCCCCACTGAAGAAATTCAAGCTACCTCCAGCCGAATAGCGGTCATCCGTTCCATATCCTGCATATACCCTTCCAAATTGCCCGTTTTTGCGATCCTCACGAAGAATGATGTTGATTGTCTTGGAGTAATTACCATCGTCAAATCCTGTCAATCGACTTTGATCGGATCGTTGATCCAAAACCTCCACCCGCTCAATAGCATCTGCTGGCAAGTTTCGAAGAGCGATACTTGGATCCGAACCAAAAAATTCACGGCCATCGACCAAGACTTTTTGAACAGCTTCCCCTTGTGCCTGAAGCTGTCCTCCTTGCATAGTGATGCCCGGCATCTTTCGAATCAAATCTTCAGCCTGTGCATTTTCCATGGTTTTGAATGCATTGGCATTGAAGGAAGTAGTATCTCCCCGCTGTTCACCTACCGGTACCTGTCCCTCAATAAGGACTTCTCCCAATTCTTTGGTATCCTCCTTAAGAACAAACGTTCCGAGATCATTCGGATCACGGAGGCTATGAATCTTAGAGATTTTTTGATATCCGATAAAGGTGATTTCGATTTTTACTTGGGGAATGTCCGGACGTACAAGTTCAAACTTCCCCTGACCATCCGTGACGGTTCCCCGAAGAAGGGAATCTGCCAAAGTTTTGATTTGTACATTGGCCCCTACCATGGGCTTGTTGATAGTCCCATCAAGAACAATCCCGGTAAGTTTCTGCTCCGGACGGTCTCCGCTTTGGGCTCTTTGCGCTAAAATGGGTTGCGCAGCTAATAAGCTGAAAACCAATAAAAAGAATGCTGAATAGTTTTTCATAGAAAGACAAAGTTCATCTTCTTTGACTCAATGACAAAGGGGAAGGTTTAAATCGGATTTACTAAAAAATAAGAATGGAGGATTTGAAGGATAAATGGCAAAATTCTAATTTGATATTTGCTCAAATTTTACTCATGATACTTTGATATGAGATCCCAAAATGACTGTCATCGTAGATTGCCTGTCCTTCTTTAATCAAAATTACCTGAGGAGATTGGTGAGGTACTCCAAACTCCCTTGCCACTTGGTTGGAAAGATCTCGATAGGAAATCAAATCCAAAAAATAGGCAGTGAGTTTTTCATCATCTGCACTTTGCCAATTTCGGGCAAGTCGATCTAAAGACATACTACTGATCGAGCAGCGGGTACTATGCTTAAAAATCAATACCGGCCGATCCATGCTTTGCCGCTTTATTTCATCTATTTGCCCAACTTGGGTCAGTTTTTGCCAATTCATACGTTAACATCTTAATTTTAGCCTCAGCTTTCCTTTTCAGCCTTGACTTTATCCATGGATAATTTAAACGCAACTCCTTTGCAAAAATACACCCTTTACTTATTTAGTTCCCTGTTTTTGTTTTATTCCTGCAAAAGCTTGGACATTAATTCCCCCGGTCCAAGCCCTGAGCTACCTGAGGCAAGCTCCAAAGTGAATCTTGCCACCGAAATGCCTGATGAAACTTTAGACCGCTTGATTAATTCCCAAGTACCTCAAGTTCTGGTGCAACAAGAAAATATGCAACTTGGAAATGGCTTGGAAGGAGATTTGGAAATTCGTCGGAATGGAAAAATACAATGGTCTTCCTTGGATGAGGAGCGTTTGAAATTGACAGTACCCATTCAAATCCAAGGGGAATTTGGTCTTCAACAAGGAGGTTTGGGAAATTTATTCCGTCGAAAAGTTCCCATCAACCAAAGCCTTTCTCCTACCTTTTTGATAAATCCGGAAATTAAAGACAATTGGTCCCTTTACTTGGATGACTTTGAACTTTTGGATTTGGGAGGAGACCTGAAGCTCGAAGTTTTGGGGATGGGTGTGGATCTTTCCGGAACTCTTGAAAAACAAATTAATCAATGGGCTTCGCAAAATTTAGGATCAGACCATGAACTGGCCCCTCTGAAACCTTTGGTCAACCTACTTTGGCAACAAGTCGGAAAGCCCTTTACAGTAAGCTGGGAAGGACAGGAACTCGCTTTTTCCATCCAACCCAAAGCCGTCAATTTTGAGGAATTTTTTTCTGAAGAAAATCAACTTGCCCTGCGTCTGGGGTTAAACGGTATTATCCAAACCCATCCTTCGGATGCTGTACCTTCGCGCGCTTTTCCGCTTCCAAACCTGAGCCCCAATCCTTCTGGTGAAAATAAGCTGGAAGCTATTCTTCCTTTGCCTATTGATTTTGCAACGATTGATCAGGAACTGGAGCGTTTTCTGGGAAATAAGACCGTAAGGATAGATCGAAAAACCGTCATGGAATTATCCGATTTCAAGACTGGGGCTTTCGGTGACTTGTTAAAAATCCAAATGGACCTTAAAGCCATCCGGAACAACGGAGAAGAAATTGAAGGTGAGCTGTTCGTCGTGGGAAAGCCAGCCTTTGATAGCAACACGCAAGAACTTCAGGTATCCGATTTGAACTTTAAATTGATCAGTGAAAGTGCCAAAGCCAAATGGGCAGTTGCCTTTAAAAAGCGAAAAATCATTCGAAGAATTGAGGCTGAGGCCGTCTTTCCTCTTGAAGAATTACTTCAAAACACCTCTAATTCCTTTTCTGACCGCTTAACACTTGAAACCCCTTTGGCAGGTATTCAGGTCAAGGATTTGGAAATCTATCCAGAGGCTTTTTACCCAACTTCTTCCCAATTGATCATTTATATGAAAGCCATAGGGGAAATTGGAATAGATTGGAAATGATCAATTAAAAAGCTGCCCGTAGGTACTGATCCCTTTTCGATCTGCCAATTTCAGCAATTTCAATAAGAGTTGAGCTGTCAAAAAAGCATCTCCCCCTGCAGTATGACGATCGTCAGTAGAGATTTGATAGCGCTCACATAAAGCATCCAAATTGTACTCCCTCATCGAGATTTCATGCCAATTTACATGAGGTCCATGTTCTATTCGTACAGCTAATGCCAACGTATCAAGGCTTTGGTTCCGGAAGCTTTTCA
>JABXHZ010000321.1 GCA_013373335.1 Cyclobacteriaceae bacterium
ATTTCTGTTGCCAACCGCTTGCTGAGCGTTCGCCTCAAACCAAATCAACGGACGTATTTATTCCAATCAGTTCAAGACTTTTTCGACAATGGAGGAGTAGCTTGTTATATCGTTTCAGTAGGTGCTTATTCGGAGAAAAAGGTAGTTGACATTAGGAAAGAGGATTTGCTGGGAATGAATGCTTCTTCAGGTTTGAAGGCTCTGGAAGAATTCCGCGAACCTAGCATTCTTGCGATTCCTGATGCAGTTGCTTTGGGCAGAGAATGCCATGATATCTATCGAGAAATGCTTCAACACTGCAAAGCAGTAGGGAATCGTTTTTCGATTTTTGATATCTTCAATGGATTTGAAGAGCGATTGCCAGGAAATGACTGTATTGAACAGTTCCGCAATGAAATTGGAAGTCGGAATTTGAGTTATGGCGCAGCGTATTACCCTTGGCTGGATCGTTTTGAAAGTCAATTATCACCATCATTTGAGAATCTTGATTCTACTATTGATTTAGCTTCAATTCTTCTTGAGCCAAATGCTCAGACTCTTTTAAGTGCAAGTGGACTTTCGGGTAAAAACTTACATCAGGCCTTAGTCCAAGCTAGTCCAACTTATGGGTTGATTTTGGAATCTATGACCAGACAGTTAAAATCGGTTCCTGTCTCTGGAGCAATAGCTGGAATTTTTTCTTCAACCGATATTAATCGGGGAGTTTGGAAGGCTCCTGCCGGAGAATCAATCAATGGATTCGAAAAACTATGCGTCTCCTTAACTGACGTACAACAGCAGGATTTGAATCAGGGTGGACCTTCAGGGAAATCCATAAATGCACTTCGCCAATTTTCTGGAAGGGGGATTGTGGTTTGGGGAGCCCGAACCCTGGCTGGAAATGACAATGAATGGCGCTATATATCCGTCAAACGAACCTATCTGATGATAGAGGAGTCTATCCAAAAAGCGCTTCAGGCCTATGTTTTTGAACCGAATAATGCCAATACCTGGAATCAAATTCGATTCCTTTGTGAAGGGTTTTTACTAGGATTATGGAAGCAGGGGGCGATTCAAGGATCCAAGCCGGATGATGCTTATTTTGTCCGGGTTGGCTTGGGACAAACGATGACCGCACAGGATATTTTGGAAGGGAAATTGATTGTGGAAATTGGAATGGCTGTCCTCCGGCCTGCTGAATTTATTATTCTTCAAATAATGCTGAAGATGGAAATCCCTTGAGCATATTTGACAAAGAATCTGGGTTTGATTTAAATTCAGGTAGTTCTTGATTCTGTTTAGCTGAAAAAGGCTTTAACTACATGGATTTTAAAACAAATAATACAAGGCTTAAGATTGGAGAGGGTAAAGTAAGTGGGTATTTATCCATATTTCTGGGTGTATGCTCCTTCTTATTTACCATCTGTATGTATTTCCCCAATGTATTGACTACATCGGAATTTCGGCATTTGTATACTGAGACTTTTGTTGAAGTCTTTGTTTTCGCTCTTTTAATTCTAGGAATTGGTTTTGCCCTCACCAGTTTTGTACTTCGAAAGAAAGCAGACATTGCTTTGATAGGCTTAGGTTTTTTGTCTGCCACTCTTCTTTTGTTCTATCTTTTTCCTCTTCAAACATCTGAAGTATCTACCCTTTTCACTATTGGGTTGGATTGGCTTGTACTGGATATTTTCTTTACTTCTGTCATTTTTATTCCCTTAGAATTATTTCTTCCTAAGCGATTAAACCAGACCAAATTCCATCCGGAATGGAGGACAGATTTGGCCTATTTTATTTACAGCCATTTGTTGGTTCAGATATTGGGGATAATAATCCGAACGCCTGCGGTAATTTCATTTTCAGGTTTACCAATTGCGGAAATTCAAAGTAAGGTTTCTGCGATAGCCTTTCCTATCCAGTTGTTTTTAGCCCTTCTGATTACAGATCTTTTTCAATGGACCATTCATTTTCTTTTTCATAAAATCCCACTCTTGTGGAGGTTTCATGCTATCCATCACTCGATTAAGGATATAGATTGGTTGGCAGGATCAAGAATTCATATTGTGGATCTGATTGTTGTCAGGTCATTTACTTTTATTCCGATTTATATTCTTGGATTTAGTAATGCTGTATTTCTGACTTACCTAGTATGGGTTTCTATTCAAGCAGTACTGGCACACTCGAATACAAGGATAAATTTTGGGTTTTTGAAATATATCTTGGTTACCCCCCAATATCATCATTGGCATCACTCGGCTGACCCAGAATATTATGATAAAAATTTTGCGATTCACTTTCCTTTTATCGATATGATTTTTGGAACCTATCTTGATAAGGGTGATAAATGGCCAAGTGAAACAGGCTTAAATGAAACAGAAATGCCCAAAGGAATCATCAAGCAAACCATACAGCCCTTTAAGCTGAATAAAAAAAGCAATCCCTGAATTTCACAAATCAAAAAATTCAGGATTGGCAAAGAAATTTCTAATTAGGAAATGGGGGTTTTAATGAATACTTTGATTCACTAAATCCACCTAAATGAAAAAATCGATATTCTTTTTTTCCCTTTTGATAGCAATCGGGAGTTGTAATTCAGTGAAGGTCCCAACCACCTTAGGAGATTCTTCCAATGCCAGTTCTTTTGGTTATCATCCTGTGGATCCATTACCGGTTTGGGTAGAAAATCTAGGTAATAAAACAATTGATTATTCTACCCTTCTCGGTGCAATGCCTGATGAAACCATCCGTCTTGCCATTGCTGAGGTAACCAACGAGGGAGTTTTAAATTTTGGAACAAGTTCAATTGGAATGGCACATCATAACTATGTGGTTATCCTAGATTATATTAAGTATAGCACAGATTTTTTCCGTGTCGAATATGATCAGGGGGGAAGTGGTGAGTTTTCTATCCTTCGTCGTTATAAAAAATCCGATGTAGAAAATTCATATGAGCCGAATATTCCATTAGGGGATGACGATTCAATAGTAGATGAAGGAGATGCAGTTGTTCCTGTTTATGTGGGAGTAGGTCTGCGCTTGACAGCCAGTATCACAGTAAATAAAAATGGGGTAGATCTCGGGAACTTATTTGCAATCGGAGCTCAAGCATCTTCCAATAAAATTGCGGGAACGCTTACTGTGCAAACCTTGGGAATAAGTGGTGATAATATTTCTTCAATCATTCCCATGCCAAGCGAAATCAACCCTACAACTATCCAAAATGCCATTCTAGCGATGGGAACGATTAAGGCAAAGTTGTATGATGATCAAACCGTGATTACTCCTCGCGTGGTGGGGGTTTATAATTATTTGGGAGGATCATCGAAAACAATCAACAAGTTTGTCTCTGCCATGCTAATTGAGCGACCCAAATTGATGGTTTATTAGAATTGAATAAATCCGAGCCTAAGTAAAAACCCTCCAGATTGAATTTGGAGGGTTTGTTTTTATTTTTCAACCGAGAATTTATACTCTATTTGGTGTTCGTATTTTTCTCCTTGATTTAAGATGGGGCTTGGGAAGTTTTCGTGGTTAATGGCGTCCGGCCAATTTTGGGATTCCAAACAAAAGCCCCAATGCTTATCGTAAGTTTTTCCGTCAGCTCCAGGAAAATTTGAAAGGAAATTAGCAGTATAAAATTGTACTCCTGTATTGTCTGAATACATGTCCATTACTCTGCCTGATTCCGGGTGCCTTACCCGGACAAAATGTTTCATTTCCGGTGATTTTTCCAATTTTATAACCATGTTATGGTCAAATCCTTCACCATTTGCTACGATTTGATCCCCGAGAATTTTTGGGCTACGGAAGTCAAATGGGGTATTGGTAACATCTTTCACCTCTCCAGTAGGGATTAATTCCTCATCCACTGGAGTGTAATAGTCTGCCCAGAACTGAAATTCATGGTCCAATACGTCTCTTTTTATTCCCCCTAAATTAAAGTAGGTGTGATTAGTGAGGTTGACGATGGTCTTTTTATCGGTTGTTGCTTCAAACCGAATGCGCAGCGTATTGTCAGTTGTTAACTCCATCCATAAAGTAGTTTCCAGATTTCCTGGATAACCTTCTTCTCCATCTACACTTAGGTAAGTCATTTTGACACCAATGACGGAATCGTTAGAATAAATTTCAGGATCCCAAACTTTTTTATTGAAACCTTCTACGCCACCATGTAGGTGGTTGTCACCATTAGTTTTTGCAAGTTCGTATTTGGTGCCATCCAAAGTAAATTCACCATTAGCAATCCTGTTGGCGACCCGGCCAGCTGTTGCTCCGAAAAATGGATTGGGCTTCGTTAGAAAATCTGCCACATGGTCCAAAGTCAGCGCTACATTTTCAAGATTTCCATTTTTATCAGGAACAATGATTTTGGAGACTAAACCCCCATAATTGGATAATTCGATTTGCATGTTTCCATTATCCAATAAATATTCAAAGACTGGTTTTCCCTGGTGTTCGGCTACTTGATGGGCTTCAATGTTCAAGTTCATTTCTTTAGACATGGGTTCTTTGGTTGATTTTTGAGAACAAGCGGTATTCAAACATACTGCAAAAAGAAAGTAAATTAGGTTCTTCGGGTTCATTGTTTTCTGCTTAGTTCCTTTCGTGATTTTTCTCAATTCGGTTCAGTTCTGCTTGAAGCTTTTCTCCACTGATCCATTTGCCTCGGATGACTACACCCAAGGGCTTTTGCATGGTTTCTAGATTTTCTAATGGATTTTCTTTGACCATCACAAAATCCGCAGCCATTCCTTCCTGAATTATTCCCCATTCTCCTTCTTTACCCATGTAACGTGCGGGTTCTACCGAACCTGTTTTCAGGATTTCATAATTGGACATGCCCGCCTTGGACATCAAGGCTATTTCATGATGAATGGAAAATCCTGGAACATTGAAAACTTGCGGAGAATCCGAAGCCATAATCATTGGGATTCCGGCTTTATGCAAGGCCATAAAAAGTTGATTTCGAAATTGCAGGTAAGGTGCTACAGTTTCCTTTTCGAGCATCCCCGCGCGCTCCATTTGCTTTTTGGTATTTACCCACTGCTGAATCAGGGGGCC
>JABXHZ010000238.1 GCA_013373335.1 Cyclobacteriaceae bacterium
GCTACAGCATCTATCCATTTCCCGTCTTTTTCTATCCGAATTAAGGAAGGTGGAGCAGGGAAATCCCGATCCCAGATATCATGATGAACTCCCTGAAAATGCCAGATTTTTTTACCTGTTTTTGCATTCAGAGCCAAGAGGGAATTTGCAAAGAGATTATCTCCTTCTCTATAACCTCCCCAAAAGTCATAGGTGGCCGAGCCAGTGGGAACAAACACGATTCCTCGTTGGTAATCTACGGCCATTCCTGCCCAGTTATTTGCTCCTCCTATTTGTCGAATATATTGGGAATCCCAAGTTTCAAACCCTTCTTCGCCCTCATGTGGAATGGTATGAAAAATCCATCTCAACTTGCCAGTTGGAATATGGTAAGCACGTATATGTCCAGGTGCCGCATCCAACCCCTCAGAAAGCCGCATGCCTATGATTATCAAATCTTCATAGACCATTCCGGGCGCATTGGCAACAATCAAAAAATCTTCACGTTCGGTATCGAGATCTTTACGAAGATCGATTTTTCCATTTTCTCCAAAATCCCAAATCGGTTCTCCGGTCAGCGCATTGACGGCCATCAACCAATTTCCGGCTCCGAATAGGATCCGTTTATCATTTCCATTTTCCCAATAACTTACCCCTCGGTTAGTACCTGCCCAGGAATTTTTTCCACCCAAAATTTCAAAGGGATCTAATCGCCAAATTTCTTCTCCTGTCGCCGCATCCAGGGCGAAAACATGTAGTCTGGGGGTGGTTCCGTATAAAATGCCGTTTTTTACGATGGGCTGACATTGTATTTGAGAATGCTCTGTTGCATCTCCGCTTTGATAAGTCCAAGCAACCTCCAGTTTTGCTACATTCTTTCGATTGATTTGCTGAAGGGAGGAATAACGCGTTCCGTCAGCAGGTCCGCCGTAATAAGACCAGTCCGTATAATCGGTTTTTTGTTGTTCCGATTGACAGCTCCAAATGAAAAGCCCGGTGAATAAGATCTTAAGGAGATTTTTCATAATCTCCGATTATACAAAAAAATTAATTCCCTTCCACTAGCTTGTTTGGGGAGTTTTGGATGGAGAAGGCCGGGTAGTTACTTGATCATATTTTTGCTCGTAATCTTTCCGGAGTGTCCCAAAAAGTCTATCCCAAATCAAGGTGTAGAGACCATAGTTCCCGTGAAAATGTTCATGATGTTGATTGTGTGCGGTACCGGTATTGACCCACCTCCCTACCCAGGTTCTTTGGAAATTTTTGGGGAAAAGCTCAAATCCTAAATGTCCATAAACATTGTAGAAAAATTGGAACAGTAAGAATAGTCCCAAAGCAGAGGGGTGAACCGGGAAGCTAAATGCAATTAATGGAATGATTCCCGCTTCCAAGATAGCCTCCAAAGGGTGAAAAGCATAGGCTGTCCATGGGGAAGGATTGGTGGAAAGATGGTGAACTCGGTGCACAAAGCGGAAAAGTTTGGGAAGATGCATAAAACGATGAATGACATAAAAATAAAAGTCATGAAGAATGAACATCATCGGGAAAGTCAATAGGTAATAAAATTTACCTCGGCTTTCTACATCGTTGTATAATTGGGTGTAGGGTCTAAGAACTACAAAAACTAGAGCAGCAATGGTGGCAAAAATCAAGATTGTTACCAAAGAAAATAGGATGTCCCGGTAGAAGTGGTTGGGCTTAGGGAATTTCCTTTGGATTCGGCGACGGATTAACGGGTTTTTCAATAAAACGTAAAAGAGCAAAAAAGCTCCACCCGCGATAAGAAAATATCGGGTGGTAGTCAGTTCGGTCACTCGAAGCCAGCGTAAATAAAAAGCTTGCCAATCCATATTTTGCTCGCTTAATGATAGGGGAAATCTAATGGATTTGGGTAAAGAAACTCAAATCCTGTACTCATGATTTTTTCTGATGAAATAAGTCGATCTTTTTCTTCATTCACAGGAGCAAAGCTCGCTGGTAGGGGTATTCCCAGCTCCCGGGAGTTTTTTTCATAAATCTCTCTCCGGGTGGGATGAATAGGTGATACACCATTGAAAGTCTCATTCCAAAGTTCATTTTCCAGAATATGTATCATCATGCGGACGGCATCCATTCGATGGATGAAATTCACGCGTGTATGTCCAATTACCTGGGATTTGCCGGCGAAATACTTTCCCGGAATCCGATCATCTCCCAGCAATCCTCCAAAACGCAAGATCGTCATATCTTGGGATAGCCTTTCTTTCAGATAGTTTTCTGCTTTCCACAAGGCTACATTTCCTGCTGAATCAGAGGATAGAGGCTCCTCTTCTTCATATTCCTGCTCTCGATTTTGATTGGGATAGACTCCAGTCGAACTTATATATAGAACTTTCTCAATCTTAGAATTAGCGATTAGGTCTTTAATGAATTTCAGTTGTTCTAAATAATTTTCTCCTCCGTCAGTTCTACTTTTTGGCGGGATATTGAGGATCAAAATTTCCGATTGAAAAAGCTTCTGGAACCCAATTCCCTCGGGATAAGGATTTAAGGCAAATTGAATTGCTGGAATTCCATCTTTCTTCAGCATTTGGGCCTTTTCCGCACTAGTGGTGCTTCCCAATACGGAGTAGCCCTTTTCAATTAGGCTTTTTGCTAAGGGTAAACCGATCCAACCTAGTCCTATGATGGAGATATTTTTCATTTAGTCAAAAATAAAAAACCTCCCGTTTGGGAGGTCTTAATTTAGTCTTTTTTAGGCATGGTGCCGAGGATATAATCCCAAAGAGGAGTACTTACTCCAAAAGCCACATCGGGATCTTTGTAATGGTGGATTGCATGATTCACCCATAATATTTTGAAGAAATTTTTGGGTGGGTTAAAAGCGTGGACGATGTAGTGTACACCTAAATAGCTAGCATATCCAATAAGAAAACCCGGTAGAAAATAGAATGCATATGCACCCATGATCAACTTGAATACCAAGTAGAAAATCGCCGCATAGGCCGCACTTACAAAAGGAGGCATAGCCAAGCGATCTTTATCCTTTGGGTAATCGTGATGTACCCCATGCACAGTGTATTGCAATTTGTCTTTGATAGGAGTGTCTGGCTCCATATGGAAGAAATGCTTATGCATCATGTACTCCACAAAAGTAAATGAAATATATCCTATCAGGAATAAGGCAGTGGCCATAGACCAAGAAATCGTAGTGGTCGTAATACCGTAATAAAGCGATACTCCTGCAAACACAAAAAACATCGAAATTGGAACTAGAATATGTGTTCTGGAAATACGCTCCAAAATCGGATTTTCAAACATTTTGGCGGAGCCAAAATTATCTGGGCGGTCCAATCTTCCTATTTTTTTCATTTTCTTTTCAGATTTTGAACAAGTAGATTTTAAAATCGACGCGAAATTAAAGATTACAAGTTCTTATTACCATTGATTTATGTCACATTTTAAATGAAAATCAATTTATTGAGCTTTTTTTAATGATTTTTCTATGGTTTCCTGATAGTATTTTTCATAGAGAGGCAAAATATTAGAGATATCAAACTCTTTTGCCCGTGCCAAAGCATTCGCTTTGAAGGTAGGTAGATTTTCTTCAGCTAAGATAGTCAGTGCTTTTTCTTTCATATCTTGAATATCTCCCACTTCGCAGACAAATCCCGTTTTTCCATTGACATTCAATTCAGGTATTCCTCCTGCATTGGAAGTCAAAATCGGAACTTCACAAGCCATAGCCTCCAAGGCGGCAAGTCCAAAACTTTCTTTTTCAGAAGGCATAATAAACAAATCGGAAACCGATAGTACTTCTTCTACGGCATCCAGTTTTCCTAAAAACCGCACATCATCGCAGGTGCCAAGTTCCCTACAAAGACGCTCCATACGATCCCGATCTGGTCCATCTCCCACGAGTAGCAGTTTAGCTGGGATTTCCTTACGTACTTCATAAAATACACGGACAACATCTTCTACTCTCTTGACTTTACGGAAGTTGGATGTGTGTACCAGGAGCTTTTCCCCATTAGGACAAATGGCCAGTTTGAAGTGCTCCTTTTTTTGTTTCTTGAAGCGATTTAAGTCGATGAAATTGGGAATAACCTCAATGTCCCGCTTTACCCCAAAATACTTGTAGGTCTCATTTTTTAAATCTTGAGAAACCGCCGTAACTCCATCGGAATGATTGATGCTGAAGGTCACTACAGGTTCATAGCTGGGATCTTTTCCTACCAACGTAATATCTGTTCCGTGAAGCGTAGTCACGATCGGAATATGGATGTTTTCTTCAGCAAGGATTTTCTTAGCCATATAGGCTGCTGAAGCATGTGGAATCGCATAATGAACGTGAAGTAGATCAAGACGCTCGTATTTGACTACTGAAACCATCTTACTTGCCAGAGCAAGTTCATATGGAGCATGTTCAAAAAGGGGATAGCTTTTGATGTCTACTTCATGATAGTAGAGATTTTCACTGAAAAAATCCAAGCGAGTGGGTTGCCTATAGGTAATGAAGTGAATTTCATGACCCACCTTAGCAAGACCTATTCCCAGTTCAGTGGCGACTACCCCGCTACCTCCAAAGGTGGGGTAACAAACGATTCCTATTCTCATAGTTTATTAAGTACCTGTAGGCTTTTCGCGAATTAAACACGCATAAACCTAAGTTTTGTTCAAAATAAGGGGAATTAATCGATTTTTCGAGGATTGATGAGAATTCTAATGCAGTCTAGTTGATTGAATTACAGCTCAAAAGGGAAAATCACAGTCTTTCTGGAAAGTTTTTGCAGTTAAGCGGAGTTCGTTATTTTCAGCCTTTAAATTGACAGTTTATGAAAACACCTTTTCACCTATTTCAACTTTTGATTCTCCTGTTTTTGGGGGCTTGTACTTGTGCACCATCTCAAGAAACAAATCAACAGAAGCCCGATTGGTCGGAAAATCCCTGGCCTAAAATCCGGAAACAACGAATTGCTCAACTTCTACCTACAGCTATGGAAACAGCTCAAGTGGATTGCTGGATTA
>JABXHZ010000050.1 GCA_013373335.1 Cyclobacteriaceae bacterium
AGTTAGATTTTGAATGAAATTCAATAAAGTCTTTTTCTGAAACTGCTTTTTCTTCACAAAGCAGTTCTAAGTCTTTCCCGAATTTCCCGCCATAGCAAACGGGTATTTTCCAGATTGACTCTGCCTCTCTTTTAAAGGGAATGTTCGTCGGAATAGATAGCTGGAATTCGGAAGGCGGTGGGCATTTCCAAATCAATGACAAGCTTCGATATCCATGCCTTATTTCAAGCAAATCTTCTTCGAAGTGATCCCAAATCCACTTACTTGTTGCTAATCGTTTATGAAGAAGTAAGTCTGAGGGCTCTTCTTTCCATTTAAGTTCCCACCAGATTGGTGTTATTTTTTTGATCGTAGGGGTTAACTCCACCATCTTTTTCGGACTTGTGGTAAGAAGCTCAAAATTCCGGGATTGTCTCCATGGAAGCAGATGGTTTCAGCATTTACTAAAATCATTTTCCCTGATTGAGTTCGGATTTTTGATTCTTCAAGGATAGGTTCCAAATGTGAGAAAATAGCTTTAATATCCGTAAACACTGCATTTTCTTGATTTCTCGAAACCAATTGAAGCGAATCAGTATAGGCTCTGTCTCCGAATATTTCCAAGCGAATAGGTATTTTTAATTCTTTGGAAATCGTTTCAATGATTGAGCCGGGAGGCACAAAAAGCGGGATTTTCGGATAGTTTTCTGCTAAAAATTCACAAAGAGAACGAGCTAACTTCGGTTTTGCAGCAGCATCATTGTAAAGTGCACCATGAAATTTTATATGATCCATTTGGGCGCCAGAGTCAGTAGCCACCTTAATGAAAAGTTCGATTTGTTTGTGAATGGATTCCAAGAGTACCGGAATGGCTATCGAAAGGGATTTTCTACCGAAATTTTCTTGATCCGGATAGGAGGGATGAACTCCTACTTTTTTTCCAGAATGGATACAAGCTTTTACAGTATTATGTATGGTTTTCTCATTGCCGAAATGTCCCCCACAAGCGATACTTGCAGCATCGATGAGTGGGATAATGGACTCTTCATTTTCCACTCCTTCTCCCAGATCACAATTGATTTCAAGTCGAATTTGATTCATATTCTAAAATAGGAAATAGCGTGATTTTATTTACTTCAATTATTCAGATTAGCTCAAAATTGACTGAAAAAGCAGATTTTTCTAATTTCGCTGTATCATTAACTAAACCTAAAATCTTATGGGAAAAGGAGACTTGAAATCCAAGAGAGGAAAAATCAATCGTGGAACTTTCGGTGCAAGCAGACCCAAAAAAGAAGCAAATCGCAAAACACGAAAAGCGATGTTGGGTTTGGAAAAAAAGTAAGATTGATCATCTAGGGGCTACGGCCCCTTTTTTATTTTTTCTCAACCAGGATCTTCCTGTTGAACCAATTGATTTTGAAAAGTTGATTATTGAAAAACACGTCTTTGAAGATTTTTTCTCAAATTAATGAGAATTCAAAGCTTTACATCTGTATCGTAATCTTCTTTCGAATATCTAGAAATTAAAATTTCATATGTCTTTTCATTCCAAATTACCCCAAGTAGGTACTACGATTTTTACGGTGATGTCCCAAATGGCCAAGGATTTTCAGGCCATCAATTTATCTCAGGGATTTCCCGGATTTGGGGCTGATCCTGTACTCTTGGAACTGGTAGCTAAGTATACCCAAAAAGGATTCAATCAGTATGCTCCGATGTCTGGTATTCCTGAACTGCGAAATATTTTAGCAGAAAAAACACAAAGGTCTTATGGTTATTTCCCGGATCCTGACGAGGAAGTTTCAATCGTTTCAGGTGCTACAGAAGCAATTTTCTGCGCTATCACAGCAGTAGCACAACCTGGGGATGAGGTGATTTTATTGGAACCGGCCTATGATTCCTACGAGCCAGCAGTCATATTGGCTGGAGCTAATCCAATCCATGTAAGTTTACGCCCTGGTGATTTTTCTATTGATTGGGAACAGGTTCGTCATGCGGTTAACTTTAGGACCAAGGCAATAGTGATTAATACTCCTCACAATCCATCCGGATATGTGTGGACGGAGGAAGATATGAAGCAATTAACCGCCCTAGTATTGGACCGTGATATTTATGTGATCAGCGATGAAGTATATGAGCATATCACCTTCGATGGAAGAGTTCATTTTTCTTTGGTTGGTCAAGAGAAATTGCGGAAAAAAACATTTGTCTGTGGGTCATTTGGAAAAACATTTCATGTGACCGGATGGAAAATTGGATTTTGTATTGCTCCGAAGGAATTGATGAATGAATTCCGAAAAGTTCATCAGTTTGTCACTTTTAGCACGGTGACCCCGATTCAATATGCTTTGGCGGAATATCTGCAGAATCCAGCTCATTACGAGACCGTATCCAGTTTTTATCAAAAAAAGCGAGATTATTTTTGCAGTGGGTTAAAGAGCACAGGCTTGGAATTCAAACCGGCTCAGGGAAGCTTTTTTCAAATGGCCTATTTTGGACATTTGACTGATATTTCTGATAGGGAGCTGGCAAATAGAATGACACAAGAATTGAAGGTGGCCTGTATTCCAGTTTCTGCTTTTTATCATGATCATCAGGATCCGAAATTCATTAGATTCTGTTTTGCAAAAGAGGAAAAGGAACTGTCTGAAGCATTGGATAGACTTCAGGACCTTCAAAAGATTATATAAAAAAAACCGGTAACGTTTCCGCTACCGGCAGGCTGTGTTAAGTTATTCCTTTTAAAAAGGAATCAGGCCAAAATTCTTTGACAAAACTCCAGGCATTTTTGCACCTCTTTGATAGGGTCAGATCCTTCTGGAACTTGATATTCCAATTCAATGGTTGCCGGGAAATTATATTTATTTTTCTGAATCAATTTCAGCACATCTCCGATCGGGGTATCTCCCGTTCCCCAAACAACATTTCCTTTTCCATTTGCAGGTGTTTGCCGATCCTTGGTGTGCATGCTTAGGATGTGAGAATGCTGCTTTTCTATAAGTGGAATCAAATCAGTATGTCCAGCAGCTATGTAATGTCCCATATCCAAATTGAGGGCATTTCTTGGACTTTGATCCAAGGCAGTATCCCAAAAATCAAAAGTCTGCTGCTCGTGTCCGTGGTAGGCAACAGACATGCCGTATTGTTCTCCCATTTTTCCCAATTTTAAGGTATGGGCATCATTGGAAGGATGTTCTAAGGTAACATGAGTCGCTCCTAAAGCTTTGGCGGCTCGCATCCCATAAGCTATTTCAGCATCTGTATTTGACATTCCGAATGCACTTGGCTTGAAGGCATAGATGCTTACACCTGCATCATTATACATCTTCCGGATTGTTTCAAATGGTTTCATATCCACTTTTGCCCGCCAATCCGCTACCGATTTTGAATAAGCTTCCCCTTGGGCACGAAGTTCTACCAATTCCTTTTGTTCATCTTCGGTAAGCGATTCTCCTCTTCGAGCTTTACCACCCAACTGCCAAACCCTTCTTCGATCAAAATTTGATTGGGGAATTCCCGCAAAACTTTCCGCTGGATCGCCCATTAATTCAATAGCAGAAATTCCACAGTCTTTTACATACTGAAGCGTCGCTTCGGCACTTTGATCGGGTAAGGACCGGAAAGAGTATGTTATACATCCGATTTGAACCCCATTAATCATGCTATCCGGTTTGTTGTAATTTTTGATAATAGCAGGAGCACCCCTAAGAATAAGTGGAGAAACCGATAAGGCTGTAGCTCCCATTACGGATTTAATGAGGAACTCTCTTCTGTTTTTCATGGCTGATTAGATTAATGGGTTTTATTTCTATTGTGTCAATTTAAAAGAATAGAACTGGATTTTAGAAATTTTCCACATGATTTTTTTAATTTATTACAAACAAGGAAATTAATTAATAGTCAAATCGGGGTTTTCTTTCCTAATATTTTTAAGTAGTTCAAGTTTTAACATCGTAGATTCTATTAATAGAAGCTTTAGTGAAAAAATAATCAGAATCCCATTGAACTTGAAGTAGCTTATAGTAAGTTAGAAAAGCTAGCCGTTTGAAGATGTGAGGAATCAAGATTATGGACAAAAAGTCATTATTGGACCGTATTCAATCGGGATTATTCGAAAATGAATTCCAATTTAAAACTTCCAGAAGCTCTGGACCAGGAGGTCAGCATGTTAATAAGGTAGAGACAAAGGTAGAATTGCTTTTTTCTATAGATTCCTCTGAGATGTTGACTGCTGAAGAGAAGGAAATCGTCAAAAGAAAGGTCTCCAATAAAATTGATCAAGAAGGGGTTCTTCATTTGACATCTCAAGAAAAACGCTCCCAAACTCAAAATAAGGATCTGGTTGTACGAAAATTTTATGACCTGCTTCGCAAAGCCTTTGCGGAAAAGAAAATTCGAAAGGCTACTAAGCCAAGTAAATCAGCAATTGAAAACAGGCTCAAAGCAAAAAAGATCCAGGCCGAAAAAAAGTCGGCAAGGGGATGGAAAAAGGATTTTTAGGCGTGATCGAAATTTCGAATTAAAAGTTTTTCACAGACTTTTTGACTTAGTGATTCCTTTACTTGGTCTCCATAACTCACTGTCATACTTTGGTCAAAAGGCTCCTTGGAAAGAATTTTTAACTCCGTTCCCAAGCTTAAATTTCTACTGTTGAGGTATTGTAAAAAATCTGTTGAGGAATCTGCCAATGCTGATAATATTACTTCCTGTCCAGGTTTGGCCTCACTTAAACTTTTTAATTGAAGGTTTTGAATTCTTCCTTGGCGATCCGGAATAGGAGAACCATGTGGATCAATGGTAGGGTGGCCCATCATTTCGTCCATTCTTTCAAATAATTTGGGTGAATGGATATGCTCGACTTGCTCCGCTATTTCATGGACTTCCTCCCAACCAAACCCCATTTTTTTAACCAAAAACATTTCAGTTAATCGGTGTTTCCGAATAATTAGTGCTGCTTCCTTTCTTCCTACTGGAGTGAGCTTAACCGGTTTATATTTTTCATAATCCACCAGCCCTCGTTTTTGGAGGTTTTTAACCATTGAGTTGGCAGTAGGCATGCTTACTTCCAACTGCTGGGCCAAATCGGAAATGTTGATTTCACCTTCCGAGTTTGCCAGATTGAATAGAGCCTTTAGATAATTCTCTTCTGTTTGTGACGCCATACATTTTTTGATTATTCAAATATTATAAAAAAATCTAATTAAATTATTTGTTAGAATATTCTAACAATATATATTTTTGTATTCTAATTCATCTTTTAAACTCTAAATGCGAAATACAGGACAGTTGGAATTAATGACAAAAGGGAAAGGATGGTTTTACATGCTGTTCTTATTGATATTCCTTTCTCAGGGCGCTTTTTCTCAGGAAAAATTATCGGGGAGAGTGGTTTCCAATGGTAAGGGCTTGGAATTCGCGACTGTATTTATTCCTGAATTTTCAATAGGAACTACTACAGACTCTTTGGGATTTTTTACACTTCAGAATATTTCCAAGGGAAAGTATCAACTTGAAGTATCCCTACTCGGATATCGAAAAAAATCATTAGAGATATTTTTTCCAGAAAAAAATTCAATAGAAATAGCTCTAGATCCACTGGATAGCTCTTTGGATGAAGTAGTAGTCAGCGGGACACTTCAGGAAGTTTCTCGATCTAATAGTCCGGTTCCGATTGAAGTTTTTAAAGAAGGTTTTTTTAAAGCCAATCCCACACCTTCCATTTTCGAATCACTCCAAAATATTAATGGAGTACGACCTCAGATCAACTGCAATATTTGTAATACAGGAGATATTCATATCAATGGTTTGGAAGGACCATATACCATGGTTTTAATTGATGGGATGCCTCTTGTCAGTGGATTGTCTACTGTGTACGGGCTGACCGGCATACCTCAATCATTGATTGATCGAATAGAGGTCGTCAAAGGGCCTGCATCCACTTTGTATGGATCCGAAGCTGTAGGTGGATTGATCAATATTATTACCAAACGGGCAGAATTGGCTCCTGTTGTCTCTGCAGATGTTTTCGGTACGAGTTGGGGAGAACTTAATGTTGATCTAGGTCTAAAGACCAAAATCAGAAAGAATCTACACTCCATGACAGGGATCAATGCTTTTCAATATGACAACCCGATAGATAATAATGAGGATGGTCTTACGGATGTGACCTTGGCGAAGCGTATCTCACTTTTCCAAAAATTCCGATTGGATCGGGAAAACAGAAAAGAATTTAATGTAGCATTTCGCTACCTCTATGAAGATCGCTGGGGAGGGGAAATGAATTGGACGCCAAAATTCCGAGGTGGTGATGAAATCTATGGAGAAAGTATTTATACCAATCGTTGGGAGCTTTTTGGAAACTATGAACTTCCAACTGTGGAAAAGCTCAACTTTCAGTTTTCTGCCAATGGGCACAAGCAAAATTCGGTTTACGGGGATATGCTTTATCTGGGTGATCAAAAGATTGCATTCGGTCAGTTGACTTGGGCTAAATCTCTAGAGAAACATCAGTTGCTTTCTGGACTTGCCTATCGCCACACGTATTATGATGACAATACTCCGGCCACTTTCAGTACTGAACTTGATCAAA